>CAZWUP010000075.1:0-11369 GCA_964637045.1 uncultured Porticoccaceae bacterium
CACCAAACGGGCAATATTGCCGCGCATCACTTTCCTCAGGCTGACCTCGTCCACCCGCCCCTCGAGTTTGTTGGCGAAATCCAACGGCTCGGCGAGGCCCTCCGGGTGGGGCCAATCGGAGCCAAACAGAACGTGGTCGGTGCCGATCAGTTCCGCCAGCTCCACCGGGTCCTCCTCAAAATACGGGCAGAACCAGAAATTGCGGCGGATGATTTCGTGGGGGTCGTCGAGGAACGGTCCTCCGAGGCCCGCCTGGCCGCGGGTCATGGCGGCGGCTTTTTTCATGCCTTTGATGACGCCGCCGAGCCAGCTGCTGCCATTTTCGATGCTGAGAATTTTCAGGGTCGGGAAGCGCTGGAACAAATTGTTGAGAATAAGATTGGCAAAGGTGTCGCCGGTGGACGCCTCGTTGAGATAGACATTGAAGGGGGAGGTGTACTGGAGGGGCGGCCGCGCCTGCTCCCCCCACTGGGTCCCCCAGGTCTCGTAATAGCCGGCATCCCCGGTGTGGAAGGCCACCGGCACATTGGCCTCCGCGGCCAGGGCCCAGAACCTGTCGCGGTTGGGATTGGCGGGAGAGTCCCCGTACAGCGGGCCCTTCTTCACGTGGAGCACCTTGGCACCGGCCTTGAGCACCCGCTCGGTCTCGGCCACCGCCTGGTCGACGTCCACCAGGGAAATCATCGGCGCGGCAAAAATTCGCCCGTCATCACCATAACCCCAGTCCTCCTCCAGCCAGCGGTTGAAGGCACGCAGGTTGGCGTACAGGGCATCGCAGTCGTCGTGCATCTCGTGCTCGACGGCCACCCCGACAGAAGGGAACAGCAGCGAGGCCTCGATCCCCTGGCGGTCCATCAGTCTGAGGCGCGCGGATTTTTCCATCATCTCCGGAAAATCGTGGGCGTTGATCACTTCGGTCTGTTGCCAGCCCTTGCCGTCGTCCTGCAGGCCCTGGAAAAACTCCACCCGACTGCCGGGCATGCCGGTGTAATCGGTCTGGCTGACCCGCATCATGCCCATTTTCTTGCCGGCGAAATAAAGCCGGCCCAGGCCCTTGTCGTCCTTGACCACGGTGATACAGCGGTCCTTGAATTTGCTCTCGATATGTCTGGTGTAGGCGTCGTGGGGTTCGTAGTAGTGACCGTCGGCATCGATGGCCTTGAAATCGAATCTGGATGCTGCCTGTTCAGTAGTCATGGTGAGTCTCCGGAATGTGAATTGAGCGGGCCCTCGGCCCTGGACATAGCGCGCGGCAACCCTCAGCTCGCAACGCCGGCAAGCATTTTGGCCAGGGCATGTTTCTTGATTTTCCCCGAGGCCGTTACCTCGATCTCGGTCTCCTCGATGATTTTCAGCACACTGGGCACCTTGTAGTTGGACAGTCGGCCGCGGGCGTGGTCGAGAAGTTTTGCCACCTCCAGCGCACAGCCGGGCTTGAGCACCACCGCCGCACCCACCACCTGGGATTTTTGCGGGTGGGGCACGCCGACGACAATGGCCTGGGCCACCGCCGGGCAGTCCATCAGCACCTGCTCAACCTCGGCGGGGGATACGTTGGCGCCGTAGCTCTTGATCATATCGTCGCAGCGGCCGTGAAACAAAACGTGGCCGTTGCGTATTTCACACAGATCGCCGGTGGCAAACCAGCCGTCGGCGGTGAAGCACTCCCGCCACTCGCGACCGACATAGCCCAGCATCAGGGTATCGCCCCGCACCTGGAGTTCCCCCGCCTGGCCTTCGCCGAGCACGGTGCCCGTTGCCGGGTCCACCACCCGGTGTTCGATGCCCGGCGCCGAGGGCCCCATGGAGTCGGGCATGTCCGCCGGCACATAGGGCAGGATGGTGGTGTGGGGGCCGGCGGTCTCGGTCATCCCCAGGGAGTTGCCGATCACCACCCGGCGGTGGCCCGCCAGGTGGGGAAATACCCTGTCCGCAACGCCAGCGGATTTGATAAAGGTGAAATCCCGCGCCGCAAAGCTGGGGTCGCTGGCCATGGCCTGGGCCAGGTTGGGCCACATCAACACATAGCCTGGCCGCGTGCGCTCAATGAAATCCAGCAGGGGCCTGCCCTTGTGGGCCGAGCACAGCACGGTGGCGCGGGCGCGGATACAGGTCAGCACCCCGGTCATCAGCCCCCCCACCCAGAAAAAAGGCATCACCGTAAAACAGCGTTCGCCTGGCTCATAGGGGTACATGGCGGCCATCTTCGCCGCCTGGCGCATAAAGCCCCCCTGGCCGTGAATGACCCCCTTGGGCTCGGAGGTGGTGCCCGAGGTGTAGATGATGGTGACCGGATCCGCGGGACGCACCGCGGCTTCCGCGGCGGCAAGCAAATCGGCGTCCGCCCTGGGCGCGACGGTAAGATCAACCCTCCCCGGCCAACCGGAAATGCCCCGCCCCCAGATCCACACCCCCCGCAAATGGGGAAAGGCCGGCAGCGACAGGGGCTGCTCGCGGCCGGCCAGGCCCAGCAGGCTGTCGAGGCGCGCGCCGTAGTCGTGGTTGAGAAAGCGGTCGGCGGAAATCAGCCAGCGGGCATCGCAGTGGCTGAGCATGCGCCCCAGTTCCCAGGCGGTGGCCAGGGTGCTGAGGGGCACCGCCACCGCGCCGATGCGGGTGATGGCCAGCCAGCTGACCACGAACTCCGGAGAGTTGGGAAAGATCATCGCCACCCGGTCGCCCTTGCCGATGCCGGCATCCAGCAACTGGCGGGCGAGCACGGCAGACTGCCGGGCCGCCCCGCCATAGCTCAGCTCGCGGTCGTCGAACACCAGCAGGGGCTGGTCCGCCAGTTCGCCCTCAAAGCCGGCGACCAACTGGGGGATACTTTGTATCTCTGTCATTAGATTAGAGCCTTCATCTATCGAACTGCCCGAGCACCCATGTCACGCCCTCCGCGTCCCACTAACAGCTTACGGCGTATCGCCCAGTGAAGTGGATGCCTAGAAGCGCTTGGTGATATCGAGGCCATACATCCTCGGCGCCTGTGCCGCGGCCAGGACAAACACCGAGGTGATCAAGGTGTTCTCAGTGTAGTTCTCGTCGGTCAGATTGGTGCCCCACAGGGAGACTGTAGTATCCAGGCTGTCGATATCCAGGGAAATTCGCCCGTTGACCAGACCGATATCTTCACTCTCGGCATTGGGGCGGGCGCGGGTGATGGCAATGGACGGATCGGGCACATGGGAATCCCGCCAGGTGTAGCCGAGGTTGGCGGTGAGCTCCCCCACCTCCAGGGACTTGCCCCAGGTGGCGCCCACAGAGTACTGAGCCTCGGGGGTATACACCGCCTGAATCCCCTGGGGGAAGGAGGCCAGGCCGAGGGCTGGCAGGTCGTCAAAATCGATATCGATCACGCTGCCGGAAAAATCCACCACCCAGGCATCGCTGAGCTGCGCCTCGATCTCCACTTCCGCCCCCTGAATGGTGGCATCCGTCAGATTGCTGATGCTGACGGTGACATCGGGCTGGAGCACCAGCTGTTGCATATCTTCGTAGGCGGAGTGGTAGAGGGCGAGATTGACCCGCAGCCGGTTGTCCAGCAGGGTGGACTTGAGCCCCAACTCCACATCCTGCACGGTCTCCTCTGCGAAGGGCAGATACTGGAGACCGGAAACAGCACGCATGTTGTGGCCCCCGGCCCGGTACCCGGAACTGGTCTTCAGATAGGCGAGGATATCGGGATCCAGCTGCCAGTTGAGGCCCGCTGTCCACGACAGGTTGTCGTAATCCTCGCTCCTCCGCGACACACAGTTGGCGAGGTCGACGCTGGGGTGGGGACTGAACTGGCAGGTCTGGTTGCCGAGGATCACCCGGTAGCGACCGGCCTCCACGCTGCGGCTCTCGTCGGTCCAGCGCAGGCCGAGGGTGGTGCTGAGGGTGTCACTGAAGTGATAGGTGCCGTGGACAAAGGCGGACTGGCTGTCATTCTGCCCCCAGCCGAGGTTGATGTCGTAGGCACCCAGGGCGGCGCCAAAGTACCCCAATTGCTGGTGGGGTGAGAGGTCGTAACCGGACTCCTCAAACCAGAACAGCCCCGTAGTCCACTCCAGCCTGTCCGCCAGGGCGGTGCCGCTGAGCTGAGCCTCGGCGCTCTGCTGCTCAGAACCGTAGAAGGGTTCGCTGTTGTAAAAGAACTGGTCACTGCCATCCAGATCGAGGGCGTACTCGCCATCCTGGCGGCGATAGGCATAGATCAGTTTGCCCTGGGTGCTGTCGGTAAAGTCATAGGTGGTTGTCAGGGAGGCGCCGGAACTGCGGTTGTTGGCGTAGGGTTTAAAGTCGTTGGTGCCCTTGAGGGGATCGCTGCTGGAGCGCTCGTAGGACACATTGGGCACCAGCACATGGTCGCCGTTGAGGCTGTAGTCGAGGCTGCCGTTGGTCTGGATATCGGCGTAGTCGGCACTGAGCTCAAAGGTGAGCTGGTCGCTGGCGTTGACCACCAGGTTGACCCGCAGTGCCTCCGTGCCCTTGTCATTGGTATCCACGTCCTCGATAAAGGCCCGGGTTACCGAATCCACCACCCGGGTGGTGCTGTAGCCGTCGCGCTGATTGAGGAGCCCCGAAAGGCGCAATGCAGCCACACCCGCCACCAGGGGCACATTGATGCCCGTCTCCAGCCTGCGGGCGCTGTAGTTGCCGACACCGGCCTTGCCATAGCCCGTCAGGCCGGCATCCGGCTCGGCCTTGTTGGGTACCAGCTTGATGGTGCCGCCGGTGGTGTTGCGGCCGTAAAGGGTGCCCTGGGGGCCCTTGAGCACTTCCACCCGCTGGATATCGAAAAAGTCGAACATCGCCCCCTGGGTGCGGCCCAGATACACCTCGTCGAGATAAACCCCCACCGAGGGATCAGCGGTGAAGATGGTCTCCGCTTGCACCTGACCCCGGAGGGTTATCCGTGCGGTAGCTGGGTTGGCGCTGATCTGGGAGATATTGAGGCTCGGGGTCTGCTGGCTGACCTGCTGGATGGAAAAGATATTGGCCCGCTCCAGATCCGCGCCGGACAGCGAGGTAACCGCAATGGGCACCGACTGCAGGCTCTGTTCGCGACGCTGGGCGGTGACTATCACCTCCTCCAGGGTGCGGGCGGTGTCAGCCAGGGTTGGCACCGGGGCAAGGGAGGTCATGACAACGCCGGCGATAGCAGCGGCCAGTAACTGGGGGCGGGAGGTAGCGAAAAGCCGTCGAACGCTCATGGATATCTTGCTCTGCTAATTGTTATGTGGATGAGAATCCCGGGGGCGCCGGGGGAAGCCGGGCCCTGGCAAGGGGTTCGCTAGCGGTACCTGGCAGGGGTGCCTGGCGGCCAGCACAGAACCTTTGCCTCGGGAGGCCCAGCCAACTTTAGAAAGAACAAATCACCATGTCAAACACTTTTTTGTACATTGTTTTATTTTAGCCCATGGCGGCTTGCCCGCTGCGAAGGGCGGTGTGGATCCTTCCGGGTGGAGGGTCAACAGCGGGTCGAGGAACGGGTGTTGAATTGATCGCGCAATGACGAGCAAGGGGAGAGTGCTGAAAGCCAGAGGCGGCGGTGGTGAATAGAGCTGCGGTGACGACAGGTGCACAGCGAAAGATGAACCCCTGGCACCAGTTCCCGGGTGGCGCCAGGGTGAAGCCCTCAGGCAGCGCGCTGAAACTCCGGCCGGGGCAGGCGGAACAAGCGGGCGGCGTTGCCGCCGAGAATGTCCGCCTTGTCCTGGTCGCTGATGTCGATGCCGTCAAAGAGGTGGTCCAGCACCTTGCGGGTGTGGGGAAAGGTGCCCTCGGCGTGGGGGTAGTCGGCCCCCCACATCAGGGCCTTGGTGCCGGTCACCGAGCGGGCCATGATGCAGGCCCGGTCGTACTGGAAGGAGGCGCTGACCTGGCGGGCGATGATTTCGCTGGGCTTGAGGCTGAGCTTGGGCCGGACATACATCTGGTGGGCCTCGTAGACTTCGTCCATGCGCTCGCAGAGCGCCGCCAGCCAGCTGGCACCGGACTCGATCACCGCCACCTTGGTATCCGGGTTGCGGTCGAGAATGCCGCCGGCCACCATGTACATAATGGTTTGCTGGGCGTCACAGGCCTGGTTGGTATAGTTGATCACCGCGCCCCCGGCGGCTTTTTCTGGCTGCACCGTGTCGAGGCCGGTGCCGGTGTGGAGCACCAGGACGATACCCAGGTCCCCGGCCAGGGCAAACACCGGGTCCCAGGACGGGTCGTTGTATTTGGGCAGCCCGGTGGGGGACACCGCGGGCAACATGGCGGCGGTAAAGCCCATTTTTGCCAGGCGCTGCATCTCTTCCCGGGTGTTGGCGAAATCCCGCACCGGCAGCACACCGCAGCGGATAAATTTGTCCAGGTGGCCGGAAAAATAGCCGTCGTTCCAGTCGTTGTAGATCTGGGCCGTGGCCAGTTCAGCCTCGACATGCTCGATTCCGTAGGTCCACAGACACTGGCTGGGAAACACGATCTCGGCATCCACACCCTCGGCTTTCATATCCTCGAGGCGGCCGTCCAAATCACGGTGGCCCTTGGGCTGGTGACCCAGGGCCATGACCTCCTCGCCGCCTTCGGGCTTCTTGCGGATGCGCATGCGGTGCAGAACCTTTTCCCCCGCCATGGTGCACAGGTGGTCCCCCTGGCGTTCGGAGTGAATGCCGTGCTTTTTCAGGGACTCCGGCAGCTTGCTGGCAAACAGATCCGGGGGTTCGACCACATGGCCGTCAGCGCTGAATACAAATGTCATAATTAACCTCGTGATTGTGTTGTTGTATATGATCTAACTCTTCGACCCGGTCGGGAATGGGAGTTCAATCCCATATCACCCGCGGCCCATGGACCCCGCACCTGCAGACGGTGTTCACCACCCTGCCCCGCACTCCTGTGGCCTGGCGCTCAAACGTCAGGGCGCGGTTAAGCTTGCTGGTAACTGAAATCCAGCCGTCGTCCTCAGTCACCAACCACTCCAGGTCGTGGAGATGCAGACCTTCGCCGCCCATACACTCGATGCCCGGGGCCGGACCCACTTCCTGCCAGCGGCGCAGGGTAATGCCGGGACACCCAGCCAAACGCCGATAAGCGTCCTCGTCCCGTACCCAGACGATACGTCCCGCCAGAAGCTGCTCCGGACTGTGGCCCAGAGCCTCCAGACCGGCAACAACAGCCATGTTCAAGCCAAATACCAGGGGCGGATTGAGACGTCTCAGGAAGGACTCCGTGCGCGCCGCGTCAAAGCCAGTGGCCTCGGCGTTGCAGGGAATAAAGCCGTCGGTTACCAGGGCCCGCTCGAGGGGGATCACCAGGGCAGCGTCCTCGAACTTGGAGATCACGAGAACCACGCTGCGGTAGGGCAAGGTATAGGTCGTCAGGATACGCCGATAAAACCAGCTGGTGCGCTCGATTTCGGTGTCGGAAAGGGGCAGAAAGTGGACCTTCCTTCCGTCGCTGAAGCGACCGACCAGACAAGGGGGAGTTGAGGTATCGCCTGACATTGTTGGTTGCCCTATTGTTTGGTAACACGGGGGATTTTGTGGGGGGGCCGAGCTTGAGCAACTCGTCATCGACTACCAGCTCGATCCGCACCGGGATTTCCAGCACAGCCCCAAGCTCCTCTGCCAGGGAGTCTCCCAAAAGCTTGAGTGCCCCGCTCAATCGCTCGGGGTTGTACCCTACGCGGACCGCCAGCACGTCCATCTGCCGGCCAGTGCGAATGATCTGAAAGAGGCCCGCCGCAGTCTCGTGGCGGGCCTCTACCAGATAGCGGATATCCTTGGGTAAAACAGCCTTGCCCTGCACCAGTATCTGGTCGCTCTTTCTGCCCTGGATGTCATAGCGGAGATGAGTCCGCCCGCAGCTACAGGGTTCACGATTCAGGGTGACCAGATCGTCGGTGCGAAAGCGCACCATGGCCAGAAAGGGATCGTGGATATTGGTTACCACGAGCTCGCCAACATCGCCGTCGGCCACCGGCTCATTGGTCACTGGATGCAGACATTCGACAAAAGCCAAGTCCTCGTAGGCATGGAAGCCGTCTTTGGCGCTACACTGGGTGCCACTCATCATATCTCCGAGACCAGTGGTCTCGAATAGGTTGAGGCCCCAGTCGTCAGTGAGCTTTTTGAGTCGCGGGCTAAGGGCTTCGCCACCGTAGATGAGGCCCTTGTAGCTGGAAAACACCTCCCTGGGGTCGTCGTCAGCAGTGTCGAAATACTTTTCAAATGCCAGGATCAAGGGTGAAGAGATCAACCCACATGCCACCGGGCGAAATCGTTTTGAACCTTCAATCAGGCGAGGCAACTCCGCGGGCTCGTGGCTGAAATAGAGAGGAATGAAACCGGCCTCCCGCTGGGCGATGAAACCGTTGCCAACCCCGCCGCGGAAAGTGAAGACCGGCTGAGCAATATAGTCGCCGGGACGCATCCCCATGTGCCAGAAATCTCGCACATAGCCTTCATGCACCCCAGTTCGAAGACGCATGGCGAGGGGGGTGGGATCACCAGTAGTGCCAGAGGTGCTGACGATTGTGGTCAGATCGGGATCGTCGAGCCGGAAAAGGCCGCCGCAGGGATCGCTGTGCAGATCCCGGTAGCGGCGGATATCGTCCTTGTCGAAGCAGGGTGCCAGATGCTCGAAATCCTCGATGGAGCTGATATCTCGGGGATGTACCCCGGCGTCAGTCCACAACTGCTTGAACAGTGGCGACTTCTCCCAGGTCCGCGCCAGGGTAGTGAGCAGGCGCACCTCCTGTAGCTGGCGAAGTTGATCCCTCGGCAGGGTTTCCGCGGTGGAAAAATACTGCGGGTAACTGGTGCTCATTGGCACTCCCTGATTGCTGATGAATTGTCCGTGGCTTTGCCTACAGATACAGTGCTCGTGGATCGGACTGTTACACACAAGTCAGATTCAACGGCTACAGGGCGGTGGAAACCTCTGCCCTCCACCTCAAAGTGGCGCCCGAATTTCCGACGCGTGAGCAGTGCTGAACTACAGCAGCAAGCTGCATTTGGCGAAGGGCCAGCCCGAGCTCCGCTGATGTGCGCCCCCGCCAGATGCAGTCGACCAAGATTAGCCGGCCACCCCCCAGGCCCGGTCGGCGATGGCCAGGGCGGTGTCGTCCACTGTACCGCTCTCCGCCTGCAGGGCCCGCAGCCGGTAGGTCCAGAAGTGGAGCTTGTGCTCGCAGGTCACCCCCATGCCGCCATTGAACTGGTGAAGGTCGAACACCAGCTTGTGAATATGCTGCTGGGCGTAGTTGATGGCGACATCCGCCAACTGGGGGTCCGCCCCCCAGGCGGCCCGCAGGCACAAATAGTACATGGCCCGGGAGATCTGGTAGCACTGGGCCAGGCGGTGCTGTACCGCCTGCAGTGCCCCCAGGGGCTTGCCGAACACATGGCGCTCCTTGACATAGTCGCTGGTGAAAGCCACCGCGGCCTGGGCCGAGCCGGCCATGTCCGCCGCCAGGGCCAGGCGCCACCACAACAACAGCTTTGCCCTGGCGGCAGCACCGAGGCGCCGCCCCGAGGCGAGATCCGGCGGGGTTGTCAAGGTGCCGTAGGGGTAGGCGAAAATGGTCTTTACCTCCTCCACCCCGGCGGGATCCACCGCCAGCACCACCACGTCGTCACCGGTGTCCACAATCAGGGTTTTGGCGATGGGCAAATTGCGGATGGCTTTGCCCAGGTCGCGGCTGGCCACCAGGGCAATGGGGCCGGGAAGGGTTTCCCCGGGCACCAGATGGGGTGCCACCAGGGTTGAGGCAGCGGCCTCCACCACCCCGGGAATCCGCGCGCATTCAATGGCCACCAGGGCGGCCTCCAGGGTGCCCATGGCCTCGGCGGCGTCAAAAAAACCGCCCTCCTCCAGGGTTTGGCGCAGATCGGCCTGAAAATAGCTGTAGCTGAGGCGGTCGTCCTGGGCGGGGTCGCGGTAGCGCTGGAGGATGGAGTTGAGGCTGTCCACCAGGGCGTTTTGATCTTCGTTGAGTTGATAGTCCACAGTCAGGCCCTCGGCAGTTCCAGCGCCCCCTGGGCGATGAGATTGAGTTGAATTTCATAGGTGCCGGCGGCAATGGTGGAGGGAATATTGCCGCGGTAGAATTCGCCGACAATGTCCTCCCGCCCGGTGAGCACGTCCGGCAGGTAGTCCATCAGAAAATTCATCAGCTCCAGCACCGCCTCCGCGGCGGTGACCCTGGATGTGTTGGCATCCGTGGTGGGGGCCATTTTCTTCGCCCGCTGATCCACCACCAGGTAGGTCAGGGTGCGGGCAGCCTCGAACTTGGCGAGGATCTTGCCCGCCCGGGCACGGACAAAGGGATCGCTGAAGCGGCCCTCCTTTTTCAGTTCGTCCACGGCGCGGTCCAGGATCAATGGCCCCAGGTGATAGCGGGGAATGCCCACTCGCTCAAAGGACAGGGCGTAGATAATGATCTCCCAGGCCTTGCTCTCCTCCCCCAGGCGGTAGGCCGCGGGAACCTCCACATCGGTAAAGAACATTTCGTTGAGGTGGCCGTCTGGACACAGGCCGGGAAAGGAGGTGACCTGAATGCCAGGTGAATTCATCGGTGTCAGGAAGATGGAGATGTCCTTGCGCGCGGGTCCGGTGCGGGCCAGCAGGAAACACCAGTCTGCCTTGCGGGCATAGGAAGTCCAGATCTTGGAGCCGTTGATCACATAGACATCGCCCCTGCGCTCGGCCTTGGTGCGCAACGCCGCCAGGTCGGTGCCGGCGCCGGGCTCGGAATAGCCCTGACACCACACCACCTCGCCCCTGGCCACCGGACCCAGGTGGCGCTCCTGCTGCTCCTTGGTGCCGTATTTCATCAGTGTGGGGCCGAGCCAGTTGACGTTCATGTACTGGGGGCCCCGGGGTTCGCTGGCGGCCGCCATCTCCTCGGCGAGGATAAACTGCTCCCAGGGTTCGCCGCCGCCACCGCCCCACTCCAGCGGCCAGTGACGGGTCAACAGCCCGCGCTCGGCGAGTTGGGGACAGAGGCTGCGGGACAACTCGATCTGGGCATCGGAGCCGTAGCCGTGGGGGGCAATGTCCTGCCACCAGTTGGCGGGCAGGATCTCGTCGATTGCCGCCCGCACCCGCTGGCGATAGTCCTGCTGGGCAGGGGTCCAAGCAAATTCCATAGTTTGTCTCCGGTTGGCATGATGATTATCGGGAGCAGCCCTCGGTCAGCTGGGCAATGAGCGGTGCCTGAGGGGCTCGGGCAACCAGCGCTAGGCTCGCGGCAGTCTGAAATACTTCGTCCAGTGTAATTGCTTTTTTCTCTAACAGTCGTATTATGAAAAACACATCTCAGTGACGCCACCCCCATTCTGAAGATGATTCCGGGAAACAGTCAACTTCTGCGTTTGGCCGGCGCCCGGAAACCA
>CAZWUP010000076.1:0-11237 GCA_964637045.1 uncultured Porticoccaceae bacterium
TGCCAGTCAGCGCCCGCCAATGGGGTAGTTGGGCGCTTCCTTGGTGATGGACACATCGTGGACATGGCTCTCCCCCATGCCGGCGCTGGTGACCCGCACAAAGCTGGGCTTGGTGCGCATGGTGTCGATATTCACGCTGCCGGTGTAGCCCATGGCGGAGCGCAGGCCGCCCATCATCTGATGGATGATGGCGGACACCGGGCCCTTGTAGGGCACCCGCCCCTCGATACCCTCCGGCACCAGCTTCTCGACGGCGCTGGCATCCTGGAAGTAGCGGTCACTGGAGCCCTGGGTGCGGGACATGGCCCCCAGGGAACCCATGCCGCGGTAGGCCTTGTAGGTGCGGCCCTGGTAGAGCTCAATCTCGCCGGGGGCCTCTTCGGTGCCGGCAAACATGGAGCCCATCATCACCGCGTGGGCGCCAGCCACGATGGCCTTGGAGATATCCCCGGAAAAGCGGATACCGCCATCGGAAATTACGGGAATATTGGTGCCCTTGAGGGCGGCCACGGTTTCGGCAATGGCGGAAATCTGTGGCACACCCACCCCGGTGACGATGCGGGTGGTACAGATAGAGCCCGGGCCAATGCCCACCTTGACACCGTCGGCGCCGGCTTCGGCCAGGGCCAGGGCAGCTTCGGCACTGGCGATATTGCCGCCGATCACCTGCATATGGGGGTATTGCTGCTTGATGCGTCGCACCCGGTCGAGCACATTGCGGGAGTGACCGTGGGCGGTATCCACCACCAGCACATCCACACCGGCTGCCACCAGGGCGTCAACCCGGTCGTCGGTGTCGGCGCTGGTGCCCACCGAGGCGCCCACCCGCAAGCGACCCTGGTCGTCCTTGCAGGCGTTGGGATACTGCTCGGCCTTGTCGATGTCCTTGACGGTGATCAGGCCGCGCAGATCGAAGGTCTCGTTGACCACCAGGATCTTTTCGATGCGGTATTTGTGGAGCAGCGCCTTGATCTCGTCGGAGCCGGCGCCCTCCTTGACGGTCACCAGGCGGTCCTTGGGGGTCATCACCTGGGATATCCTGATGCTCATATCGTTGACGAAACGCACGTCGCGGCGGGTGACTATGCCCACCAGTTCGCCGTTGTGCAGCACCGGCACCCCGGAGATATTGTTGATCTTGGTGATTGCCAGCAGCTCGCCAACGGTGGCCTGGTCATCGATGCTGATGGGGTCCTTGACCACACCGCTCTCGTATTTTTTCACCGCCCGCACTTCCAGCGCCTGGGCTTCCAGGGTCATGCTTTTGTGGACAATGCCGATGCCACCCTCCTGGGCCAGGGCAATGGCCAGCCTGGACTCGGTGACCGTGTCCATGGCAGCGGAGATCAGGGGGATATTGAGTTCAATCTCCCGGGTCAGTCGGGTCTTGAGGGTAACATCCTTGGCAACCACGTCTGAGTAACCGGGAACCAGCAGTACATCGTCAAAGGTCAGTGCTTCGTAGGCGATACGAGTCATGGCGGCGCTCATCCCGGGGGTCGATAAACGGGGAATTATAGCCGCTGGCACCCTCCCGGGTAAACCTAAACCTCGGTCCCGGCATGTTCCGCCCCTTGTTTCGCCGCCCTCTTCCACTACAATGCCCCGATGACAGACGAAGCCAGCCAGCGCCAGATTTTCACCATCAGCCAACTCAATCGCAGGGCGCGAATTCTCCTGGAAACCCATCTCTCCCTGCTCTGGGTGCGGGGGGAGATCTCCAATCTGGCCCGCCCGGGCTCCGGCCACTGGTATTTCACCCTCAAGGACAGCGATGCCCAGGTCCGCTGCGCCATGTTTCGCAACCGCAACGGCCTGGTGCGCTTCCAGCCCAAGGATGGCGACCAGGTGCTGGTGCGGGGGCGGGTGGGCCTGTACGAGAATCGCGGCGAATACCAGCTGATCGCCGAGCACATGGAAGCGGACGGCGCCGGCCTGCTGCAACAGCAGTACGAGGCCCTGAAGCTTAGGTTACAGGGTGAGGGTCTGTTCGACCCGGCTCACAAGCAGCCCCTGCCCCCCTACCCCGGGCGCATCGGGGTGATCACCTCCCCAACCGGCGCCGCGGTGCGGGATATTCTCCATGTCACCGCCAGACGCTGCCCGTGGCTGGAGATGGTGATCCTGCCCACCCAGGTCCAGGGTCGGGAGGCCGCTGGCCAGATCATTGCCGCCATCGAATTTGCCAACCGCCAGCGGGTCTGTGACCTGCTGATTGTCACCCGGGGCGGCGGTTCCATCGAGGATTTGTGGTGCTTTAATGAGGAGGCTGTGGCCAGGGCCATTTTTGCCAGTGCCATCCCCATCATCAGCGCCGTTGGCCACGAGACGGACTTCACCATCGCCGACTTTGTCGCCGACCTCAGGGCGCCCACCCCTTCGGCGGCGGCGGAGATGGCAACCCCGGACGGGGACGCCCTGGCCGCCAGCCTGCAGCGCCTGGAAGGGGCCCTGGCCAGACGCACGGCCGCCTCCCTGGAGCTGCGCAGCCGCCAACTGCAGCACCTCGCCAAACGTCTGCGCAGCCCTGTGGACAAGCTCCGGGAACAAAGCCAAAACCTGGACCATCTGGAGATTCGCCTGCGCCAGGCCTGGCAGCGCAAGCTGGCGGGGCACCAGGGACAGCTGGCGCTGCTGAAACGGCGCCTGGACAGCATTCATCCGGACAAGCAACTGGCGCTGTATCAGACCAGGGTCGCCGAGCTGGAAATCCGGCTCAACAGGGGCGCCACCACCGGCCTGACGGCCAAACGCCAGCGGCTTCAGGGCCTGGCCGCCACCCTCAACGCAGTGAGCCCCCTCAACACCCTGGACCGGGGCTACGCCCTGGCCAGGGACAGCGGGGGCCGGTTGCTTCGCTCAGTGGCTGGCATCCAGCCCGGGGACGACATCGAGGTAAAAGTCAGGGACGGCGCCATGGCCTGCCGGGTAGAGGAAATCCTGCCCGACACTCAGAAGTTGTAGTTCAGACCGACACTGGTCAGGGTGTCGGTATTCTTCGTGCCCGCGGGCACATCGGTGTTGTGCTTGACGGTATAGGCCACCCGCAGGGCGAGGCGGGAATTGATTTTCACCTTCACGCCCACGCCGGACACCACATAGGTGTTGTCCTTGCCCGACTCCACATTGAGGTCGCTCTCAAACCTTGTGGTCTCCGTCAACTGGCGGTGGTAGCGCGCCGTGCCCAGGGCGATGGCTTCGTTGAAGGTTTCCCCGGTGCCCTGCTCTTCGCTGCGCCGGTAACCGAGACCGCCTTCAACATCAAACACGGTAACCCCATCGTCGATCAGATGCTTGCCCAAACCTGCCGCCAGGGTGGACTGATACTCGTAACCGCTGAACCTGTTGTCATCGTAGCGAAAGCTGCCGAAGCCATAGGTGGTCTCGGAAATGGCATAGTCGCTTTTCAGCCGCAGCCCATAGGCCTCGGCGCTGCGCTCATCGTTTTCCGAGGTGTTCACCGCTTCCAGCTGACCGCTATGGGTCCAGCGCTCGCGCTCGTAAACCAGCATTAACTTGGTGAGCAGGGTTTGTGACTCGCTGTTGCCCGAGGCCTTGTTGAAGGCCAGATCGCCCTCCCCGTGCCAGGCTTTGTCGGTTTCCGCAAAAACCGTGGGGCTGATGGCCAGCAGGCCGGTAATCAGCAGTTTTTTCATCGTTCTGTCTCCATGTGGTTAAAGCTGTCCCATCCCATGGCTGCGGCCACAGGATTTTTTGGAAAATAGCAGGTTACTTTTTACCCTTGACGTGTTTCATCAGGCGTTTGCGTTTGACGATCTGCCGGGGGGTCAGGGTGTTCTTGCGTCCGGCAAAGGGGTTGTCGCTGGAGCGGTACTCGATGCGCACTGGCGTGCCGTGCAGGTCCAGCACCTTGCGGAAGGTGTTCTCCAGATAGCGGGTGTAGTGAGCGGGAACATCGTCGGTCTGGTTGCCGTGGATAATGATCAGCGGCGGGTTGCGACCGCCGGCGTGGGCGTAGCGCAGCTTGATGCGGCGGCCCTTGGCGAGGGGCGGCGGGTGATCGCTGATGGCATCCTCGAGAATTCGGGTCAGGCGGTTGGTGGACAGCTTGTCGGTGGCCGAGGCATAGGCCTTGTGTACGGATTTGTAGAGATCGCCAACGCCGGTGCCGTGAAGGGCGGAAATAAAGTGCAGATCGGCGAAATTGACGAAATTGAGGCGACGCTGAAGCTGCGACTTGATCATCTCCCGCTGATCGCTCTCCAGGCCATCCCACTTGTTGACAGCCACCACCAGGGCCCGGCCCGCCTCGATGGCATAGCCCATGATGTGAAGATCCTGGTCGACAATGCCCTCGCTGGCATCCATCAGCAGAATCACCACATTGGCGTCCGCCATCGCCTGGAGAGTTTTGACGATGGAGAATTTCTCCACGGTAAGGGACACGTTCTTGCGCCGCCGCACACCGGCGGTGTCGATCAGGGTGTACTTTTTGCCGTTGCGCTCGAAGTCGATATAAATACTGTCCCTGGTGGTGCCGGGCATGTCAAACACCACCACCCGCTCCTCGCCGAGCATGCGGTTCACCAGGGTCGATTTGCCCACATTGGGACGGCCGATAATGGCGATCTTGATGCCCCCCTCGCCGGGAGTGTCGACGGCGGGGGTCTCCTCCACAGGGATATCCGCCAGCACCGCGTCCATCAACTGGGCAATGCCGCGACCATGGGTGGCGGTGGTGGGATAGACATTGTCGAAGCTGAGGCGATAGAAATCCGCCAGCGCCACATCCGGGTTGAGGCCGTCGATCTTGTTGGCCACCAGGTAAAACCGCTTGCCACTGGCGCGGAGCTGGTTGGCCAGGGCCTCGTCCACAGCCGTCAGCCCGTCCCGACAGTCCACCAGGAACAGCACTGCGGTGGCCTCCTCCATGGCCTGCAGGGACTGGCTGGCCATCAGCTTGTCCAGCCCCTCCTCCTCGCCGGTGATACCGCCGGTGTCGACCACCATAAATTTGCGGCCCTGCCATTCCCCGTCACCGTACTTGCGGTCCCTGGTAAGGCCAGAATAGTTGGCCACCAGGGCGTCCCGGGTATGGGTCAGGCGGTTGAAAAGGGTTGATTTGCCGACATTGGGTCGGCCGACCAAGGCGATGACTGGGAGCATGTGACTCAGAAGGTTGACAATTTCAGGAGGGATTTTACATGAGTTTCACGTTTCACGTTGCAGGTTTCACGTGGTGGCGCCTCCGCGCTCCGCCAAACCAGCCACTACCGAGGCTGGCTATTGGCACAGCGACCCACCCCGTTCGCCCGGAGACCGGGCTCCTACGCAATGCTCCCAAACCCGGAGGTCACCCTGTAGGAGGAGCTCACTCAGCGATTCAGCCGATTCCCGATCAACTCCTCCACTACCGACGGATCGGCCAGGGTGGAGGTATCCCCCAGGGTGTCCAGCTCGTTGGCGGCAATCTTGCGCAGAATGCGGCGCATAATCTTGCCGGAGCGGGTTTTGGGCAGTCCCGGGGCCCACTGAATCAGGTCCGGCTTGGCGAAATGGCCGATTTCCTCGGCACAGAGGGCCACCAGTTCCCGCTGCAAATCGTCGTTGGCAGTTACTCCCGTCATGGGGGTGATATAGGCGTAGATACCCTGGCCCTTGATAGCGTGGGGGTAACCCACCACCGCGGCCTCCGCCACATGGGGGTGGAGCACCAGGGCACTCTCCAGCTCGGCGGTGCCCAGCCGGTGGCCCGAGATATTGAGCACATCGTCGATGCGCCCGGTGATCCAGTAGTAACCATCGCCGTCCCGGCGGGCGCCGTCGCCGGTAAAGTAGTAACCGGGAAAAGGGGCGAAATAGGTTTCGAGCATTCGCTTGTGGTCGCCGTAGACACTGCGGATCTGGCCCGGCCAGGAGGCCTTGATCACCAGACTGCCCTCCCCCGGACCTTCGATTTCTTTGCCTTCGCCATCCAGCAGTGCCGGCTGGACCCCAAAAAACGGCAGGGTGGCGGAGCCCGCCTTCAAAGCCATGGCGCCGGGCAGCGGCGTCAGCATTTGACCGCCGGTCTCGGTCTGCCACCAGGTATCGACAATGGGGCAGCGCTCCTTGCCCACCACCCGGTAGTACCACTCCCAGGCTTCCGGGTTGATGGGTTCGCCCACGGTGCCCAGCAGTTTCAGGGAGTCCAGGGAGCAGCGATTGACATAGTCGTCACCGGCGCCCATCAGAGAGCGGATTGCCGTGGGGGCGGTGTAGATCTGGCTGACCCTGTGCTTGTCGCAAACCTGCCACAGGCGGGAGGCATCGGGATAGCTGGGCACCCCCTCGAACATCAGGCTGATGGCGCCGTTGCACAGTGGTCCGTAGACGATATAGGAGTGCCCCGTCACCCAGCCCACATCGGCAGTACACCAGTAGACATCCCCCTCTTTGTAATCAAAGGTGTACTTGTGGGACATGGCGACCTGGAGCAGGTAACCGGCAGTGGTGTGAAGGACACCCTTGGGCTTGCCGGTGGAGCCGGAGGTGTAGAGGATAAACAGCGGGTCCTCGGCATCCATGATCTCGGGCGCGCACTCGGCGGACACCTTGGCAATTTCCTCGTGGTACCACAGGTCCCGCGCGCCGCGCATATGCAAGTGGCCGCCGGTGCGGCGCACCACCAGGCAGGTGTGCACATTGGGGCACTCCCGCAGGGCGAGGTCGGCATTTTCCTTGAGGGGATGAACCCGGCCCCCGCGCACACCCTCGTCGGCGGTAATCACCACCCGGCAATCGGAATCGAGAATGCGGTCCCGCAAGGCATCCGGGGAAAAGCCGCCGAACACCACCGAGTGCACCGCGCCGATGCGGGCACAGGCGAGCATGGCGTAGGCCGCCTCGGGGATCATCGGCATATAGATACACACCCGATCGCCCTTCTTTACGCCCCGAGCCCGCAACACATTGCCCAGCCGGGACACCTGCTGGTGCAACTCCCGGTAACTGATATGCCGGTCCTGGTCCGGCTCGTCACCCTCCCAGATAAAGGCGGTTTGCTCCCCGCGGGCAGGCAGGTGGCGGTCGATGCAATTCACCGCCACATTCAGCCTGCCACCCTCGAACCAGCGGGCCACCCCTTCCCTGAGGTCCGCCGTGCACACCCTGTCCCACTCCCGCTCCCAGCTGAGGAACTCCCGCGCCTGCCGGGACCAGAAAGCATCGGGCTCGGCGATGGACTGGTGGTACATGGCGTCATAGGTTTTTCGATCGATATGGGCGGACGCCGCCCACTGTGGCGTCACCGGATGAACTTTGACCTCGGTCATTGATTACCCCTGCTGAATTGGCGGCTGATTGTTATCGCGAACGCAGCGGCAAGGCGCCACCGCTGCTTGCCGGGACTCGTTTGCGGACGAGGCCAACGGGTCCATAGTCCAGAGTGTAGTGTCCCCACGGGGCCCAGGTAAAGGCGTCAGCGAAAGTGATGGGAGGCGCAGAATGGCCTGATTTCAAACCATCGGGCACAACCCGGGACTATCGGCTGCTATGCAAGGGATTTCACAAATTTCGCTGGTTTTTAGGGGGCGACAATCAAATAGTGAATGGATTCAGTCAGTTGCTTGCCGGGTTAATGGCGGGAAAGCGACAGGTTGTCGATCAGCCGGGCGCCCCGGGTGAACATGGCGCCGAGCACAGTGATCTCCCGGTCCTCCGGGGTGGCGGGCGCCAGGGTTTTGCTGTTGCATACTTGCAGATAGTCCACCTTGAAGCCCTGGTCGCTGATGCGTCTCCGCCCCGCCTCTTCCAGGCGGGCAAAATCCTGGTCTCCACCGTCGATGGCGTCCAGAATCCCCCTCAGGGTCTGATAGAGTACAGTCACCCTGGGGCGCTCGTCGGCCTCGATAAAACCGTTGCGGGAACTCATGGCCAGCCCGTCCGCCTCCCTGTGGGTGGGGGCGGCGGTAATGGTGACCGGCATACACAGGTCTTCCACCATTCGCCGGATCACCGCCAGCTGCTGAAAATCCTTGCTGCCGAATACGGCCTCGTCGGGCTGAACGATATTGAACAGCTTGGCCACCACCGTGGTGACCCCGTCGAAGTGGCCAGGGCGGCTCGCGCCACAGAGCACATTGGTCATGGTCGGGCACACCACCCGGGTCTGCTCGGCCATGCCGTTGGCGTACATCTCAGCCACCGAGGGATGGAACAAATAGTCGCAACCGGCGGCGGTGAGCTTGTCGATATCCTCCGTGGGGGTGCGCGGGTAGCGGTCGAGATCCTCATTGACGCCAAACTGCAACGGATTGACGAAGATCGAGCACACCACCAACGGATTGCTCATCCGAGCCAGGTTCACCAACTCGATATGGGCGGCGTGGAGATTGCCCATGGTGGGCACAAACCCCACCCTTTTCCCCTGTTTGCGTTCTTTGTTAAGTTCCTCTCTCAGATGATTGATTGTGTTGACTATTATCATTTTTTATCTCCCTTGGGAAGAATACATGGGGGGCCGGGTTGCGGTGCAGGGAACACCAGAGGCAAGCCACTCTGCTCAGGCGTCACTGCCAAAATAATCCCGGGACAGGTTCTCAAAGCGGGTGTACTTGCCCAGGAAGGCCAGCTTGCATACCCCGATGGGGCCGTTGCGCTGCTTGCCGATAATGACTTCGGCAATGCCCTTGTCCTGGGAATCCTCGTGGTAAACCTCGTCCCGGTAGATAAACAGGATCACATCGGCGTCCTGCTCGATGGCACCGGATTCCCGCAGGTCCGAGTTCACCGGGCGCTTGTTGGGGCGCTGCTCCACGTTTCGGCTCAGCTGGGACAGGGCGATAATGGGGCACTCGAATTCCCGGGCGATGGTTTTCAGGTCCCGGGAAATCTGGGAGATCTCCTGGGTGCGGCCCTCGCCGGGGATGCTCGCCGACATCAACTGAATATAGTCCACCATGATCAGTGCCGGGCGGGCCATGGCCTCCAGCTCCTCCGCCGCCACTGGCTGCTCCAGCCGCTCCCGCAGAAATTCTTTCTGCTCGCGGGTCAGCTGGCGGATGCGGTTGCGCATCTCCAGGGGGGAGATGCCGGGGGTATCGTCGATAAACAGCGGGCGATCCTTCATCCGCGACACCGCATTGGTGAGCCGCGGCCAGTCGTCCTCCGCCAGATTGCCGTTGCGCATCAGGGTCTGATCGATGCGACCCACGGAGGACAGCATGCGGATCATCAGCTGGCTGGCGGGCATTTCCAGGCTGAACACCAGCACCGGGCGGGGCTGGTGAAGGATGGCGTGCTCCACCATGTTCATGGCGAAGGAGGTCTTACCCATGGACGGGCGACCCGCCACAATCACCAGATCGGACACCTGCCAGCCGGAGGTCATGGTATCCAGGTCGCTGTAGCCGGTACTCAGGCCGGTGATGTCGGCATCGCTGTGGAACAGGTTGTCGATGCGGTCGACGGCTTCCTTGAGCAGCTCGTTGATCCTGATGAAACCGCCCTTCTTGGGGCGGTTTTCCATGATCTCGGTGAGCTTCTGCTCCGCCTCCGCCAACAGCCTGGCGCTGTCCCAGCCCAGGGGACTGAGGCCCTTGCGGGCGATTTCGGTGGTGGCGGTGATCAGCTGGCGAACGATGGAGCGTTCGAGAACAATCTGGGAATAGGCCGGCAGATTGGCCGCACTGGGGGTGTTGGTGGCCAACTCCACCAGATAGTCGTCGCCCCCCACCTGCTCCAGGTCGCCGTTTTCCTTGAGGGTTTCGGCGAGGGTGATGACGTCAAAGGGCTTTTCCTTTGCCGCCAGCTGGTGCATGGTGCGAAAAATAAGCTGGTGATCGCTGTTGTAGAAATCGCTCGTTGCGAGGATTGCAGCGACGGACTCGAAGGACTCATTGGCCAGCATCAACCCACCCAACACAGCCTGCTCCGCCTCCAGTGAATGGGGCAGCTGGGTGCTGGTGGATGGGTTGTTGGCAAAATTATTCATCGGCCCTTACACAGCGGTCTGTATTTGGTCTACACAGGCGACGTCGGCGGACTTGCTCACAGTCACCACCATTTCGGGCTTTAATTTACAGGCTTGAAGTGGGAGCCCCCGCATAGCGAGGTGTCCGGATACCTATGCCATGGCACCCATATCCACCGCAAAACCTATAGTTCCACCCCGTGCCTGCAGGCCAAGTCTCCAACCGCCGTACAAGCCCGGCACCGACCGCTACCGGTCCAGTGCCGCGGCTGTCACAGGGACAGCGGGTTATTCGCCGACAACAACAACCTTGATGGTCTGAACCACATCGGCGTGGAGCTGGATGGCCACATCGAACTCGCCGGTCTCCCGCAGGGCGCCCGCGGGCAGCCGGACTTCGCTCTTGCTCAGTTCAACACCGGCGGCGGTAACCGCATCGGCAATATCGCGGGTGCCGATGGAACCAAACAGCCGGCCACCGTCGCCGGCGTTGGCGGCAATGGTGACAGTGCCCAGGGTCGCCAGCTTGGCGGCACGGCTGTTGGCTTCCGCCAGGCGCTCCGCGGATGCGGCTTCAAGCTCCGCCCGGCGCTGTTCAAACTCGGCGATATTGGCCGGGGTGGCGAAGATGGCCTTGCCGGTGGGGATCAGGTAGTTGCGGCCAAATCCAGCCTTCACAGTTACCTTGTCGCCGATAACGCCAACTTTGCCTACTTTCTCCAGCAGAATGACATCCATTTTACTTACCTCTATTTAGTAACCGCTCGCCTATGCCTTTCGGGCTCTGGCAACGCGGGTTCGAAAATCCAGAAAGCTATCGAGGAAACCCACCACGATTAGCACCATACTCAAAGGGCCGATCAAAACCAGCCCCGTGTACATAACAACCAGCCAGAATGTGCCCAGCCCCAGGAACTTCACCAGATGATGCATCAGGCCAATCCCGGCCAACAGCAGCGGCATCCCCAGCATACTGGCCCAGGCCATGTACTGGACCGAGGCCAGGTAGCAAAACACCACAGCCCCCATCAGCCCGGACGCCACGGCAATGCCCAACCTGAGGCCGTGAAACTCCCGCTGGAAGCCGCCGGGATTGAACAGGATCGCCTGCCACCACCGGGATACCAGCAGGCTGGCGATCACATTCATTACCGTGAGCCAGGACAGGAACCCCAGCACAAAGGCCAGGGCAACTTCCTCTATCCCCAGGCTGACGGCGGTAATGGCCATCAACACGTAAAAGGGCGACGCCGCAACTGTCTCCAACCTCTCGGTGCTGGCCAGACTAACCACCACCTCCTGGACTTCCCTGGCCACGACAGTG
>CAZWUP010000077.1:0-10987 GCA_964637045.1 uncultured Porticoccaceae bacterium
CAACAGCCCCGCCAGGGCGAGATACAGAGCGGGCTCCAGCCAGCCGCTTTTCTGCGACCACCAGAAGTGGATGCAACCCAGGATTACGACTACATAGATCAGCCCGTGAAGCTGCTTCCAGCGCCGTCCCAGGGCCCGCACCAGCCCGGGAATCGAGGTGATGGCCAGGGCCGCCAGTATCAGCCAGGCGCTGAACCCCAGCAGGATATAGGTGCGCTTCACCAGCTCCTCCCCGATCAGCGTCCAGGCAAAGGCCAGGTCCAGGGCCAGCCAGGCGGCGAAGTGCACACTGGCCCAGGCAAAGCACCACAGCCCCAGGGGCCGCCGCAGCCGGTTGAGGCGGGGCATTTTCAGGACCCTGGCCAGGGGTGATACCAGCAGGGTGAGGAGCAGCAGGCGCAGGGCGCCCAGGCCCAGATAATGAATCAGCTCCTTCACCGGGTCGCCTCCCAGGGCGCCCCGGGGGATGGCGTAAACCAGCCACACCAGGGGCAGCAGGGCGCCGATATGCACCGCGATATGCAGGGCGCCGGCGACGGGTTTGTGCAGAGTGGCTGGCAACGTCCGCAAGCTAAAAATACCGGCGCAGATTCATGCCGCTGTAGAGGGCGGCCACCTGGTCGCCATAGCCGTTGAAGGGCAGGGTGGGCTGGCGGCTCTGGTCGAGCAGCCCCCCGGGGCCGATAAAGCGCTCCGAAGCCTGGGACCAGCGGGGGTGGTCCACCTCCGGGTTGACGTTGGCGAAAAAGCCGTATTCGTCCGGGGCCAGCAGGTTCCAGCTGGTGGGGGGCATTTTTTCCACCAGGCGGATGCGGACGATGGACTTGATGCCCTTGAAGCCGTACTTCCAGGGCACCACCAGGCGGATGGGCGCGCCGTTTTGGGGCGGCAGGGTTTTGCCGTACATGCCCAGGGAAAGCAGGGTCAGGGGGTGCATGGCCTCGTCCATGCGCAGGCCCTCCACATAGGGGTAGTCGATGCCGCCGCCGATAAAACGGTTTTTCTGGCCGGGCATCTGCTCGGGATCGTAGAGGGTCTCAAAGGCCACGTACTTGGCCCTGCTGGTGGGTTCAAAGCGGCGCAGGAACTCGCCCAGCTCTATCCCCAGCCAGGGAATCACCATGGACCAGGCCTCCACACAGCGCATCCGGTAGATGCGCTCCTCCAGGGCCGCGGTGTGGATCAACTCCCACACGTCCACGGTGGCCGGCCTGGCCACTTCCCCTTCGACCCTGAGGGTCCAGGGTTGGGTGCGCAGCCCCTGGCTGTTTTCCACGGGGTCGGTTTTGCCGGTGCCGAACTCGTAGAAATTATTGTGGCTGATGGCCTTGAGCTCAGGGGTCAGGGTCAGGTCGGGGAGGGGTTCCGCCGCCTTGAAGGCCAGCGCCTCGCGGGGCGCCAGGTCGACGGTGGCGGGGTCACTGCTGGGGGAGAGGAAATCCAGCAATCCCGCCTGGGTCGACATCGCCATCAGCCCGGCCCCCAGGCCGGCACCCTTGAGAAACACCCGCCGGTTGAGGTACACCGACTCCGGAGTGATCTGGCTTTCCTTGAAGGTACCGGGGCGCGTCATGGGGGGATCCTCGGGGCCTTGGCCCCAATAGCAGTGACTGGTAGGTTGTTGGATGCCTATGGGGGCGGTTTGTTACAAGGTCACTGCGGGATTGAATGGCACTGACTGAAGGAGCCTCTGATCAATTCATCTTTTGTCATTGCGGACCCACCAGAAGTAGGCGCCTGAGGCGAAGCGCTTCGCGGGGCCTGCTAAGCGATTTTGCCGAAGCCGCGAGCCCAGCGTGGCGGGAAGCAATCTCAGGAACTTGCACATTCAACGAGTTACGAGATTGCTTCATCGTTGCACTCCTCGCAATGACAAATAATCAGAGACGCCTTGTGTGTAATCAGAGGTTCCCCAGTTAACTGCCCAGGCGTCGCCAAAACTGCTATATTTCCCGCTGTGCGTCGAACGGGTTATTCAGCTGTCGGGTTTGACCGAGAACGTTGCGCTACCATGGAAAATCGTCCAGGCAGGATATCAATGGAGTCAACACGCTACGTCAAGGTTGCGGTCAGGGATCTACGCATCGGCATGTATGTTGTGGAGCTGGACAGGCCATGGCTCGAAACGCCGTTTCTTGTCCAGGGCTTTGTCATTCAGTCTGTGGAGCAGCTCGAGGTCATCACCGACCTTTGTCAGTACGTCTATGTGGATACCGGGCGCAGCCGGCCCTTTCACAAGCCCACCCGGGCTCCGGCCGCCGCCAAGCGGGCTCTTACCCAGGAGCGGTTGAGACAAACCCTCAATGTTCCCCTCCAGCCCTATCGGGACAGCGTCAACTTCAAGGACGAGCTGGTCAGCGCCAGAAAGGTCTATGGCGATTACGAGACCATGGTGCTCAGGTTCTACGACGACGTCAGGCACAACAATAAAATTGACCTGCAGGAGCTGCAGCAGCCGGTGAATGATATTGTCGACAGTGTGATCCGCAATCCCGACGCCTGTCTGCTGCTCACCCGGCTCAAGCAAAAGGGGGACTACACCTACAATCACGCCATCGGCTCGTCGGTGTGGGCGGCGGCCATGGGCAGGCAGTTGGGGCTGCCGAAAAAAATCATGGTCAGCGTGGCCACCGGCGCCCTGCTGTTGGATGTGGGCAAATTGCACCTCTCCGACCGCCTGCTGAACAAGAATGGTCGCTTTACCCCACAGGAAATTGAACTGGCCAAGACCCATGTCCATCGGGGCATGCGGATGCTGGAAAAATCCCGCGGTGTGGACAATGTCGCCTTCCAGATGTTGATGACCCACCACGAGCGCCACAACGGCAAGGGCTACCCCAGGGGCCTGAAGGAAAAGGCCATCCCGGTCTACGGGCGGATTGCCGGTATCGTCGACACCTATGATGCCCTTATCAATGACAAGCCCTACCGCAAGGGCCTGGCTCCCGCCGAGGCCATCAAGGTTCTCTACAATGTGCGGGATGTGGACTTTCAGTCCGAGTTGGTGGAAGAGTTTATCCAGGCCCTCGGGGTGTACCCGGCGGGGTCCCTGGTGGAGTTGACCAGCGGTGAGGTGGCGATAGTGGTTACCGAGCACCGCAATCGCCGCCTGCGGCCACAGGTACTGCTGTTGCTGGACGCGGACAAAACCCCCTGCCGGGAACACAGATACCTGGACCTCCACCAGGTGACCCACGACGCTGCCGGCAACCCTCTCGAGATTCGCAAGAGCTTGAATCCGGGGGATTACGGCGTGGTGCCAGAGGATATTCTGATCTAGCCAGCCCCATTAACCAGAGCGGTCCAGATGAAAGAAGCGGTAATCAACTGGAATGGATTTCTCAACGATCTCGAACACCAGGTACTGAGCGCCCAGATTTCCAATCAGGTGTTGGCCCTGATTGTGGTCCAGATTCGCCATTTGCCCATTTACAATTTTCGCCTGGGTTTTCAGGGAGGGGAGGCGATAATCGCAGAGATGCTGGCGCGCCTGGGCAAATCCATGAAGCGCGCCCTGTGCATCGAGCGCATTGCGCCGGACCGGTTCGCCGTGGTGGTGCCGCAAATTGGTGTGCCGGAACTGCTGGCCATCAGCGCTCGCAAACTCCTGGCGGACCTGGCTGAACCCTTTATGGTGGGTCGCGAAATTGTCTCCGTAACAGCGGCCATCGGCATCTCGCAGTATCCCGATCACGGCGCCACCGCCGAGGCCTTGATGAGCGAGGTGGAGTGGTCACTGCACTCCACCATCGGCGATGCCACCGCCTTCCATATCACCACCAAGACCCACTCCGACCAGCAGCTGATGTTGATGCAGATGGGTGCCGATCTGCACACGGCCATCGCCGACGAGAGCCTGAGCCTCTACTATCAGCCAAAGCTTGACTTGAAAACCCTGGCCCCAGTGGCCTCCGAGGCGCTGATGCGCTGGACCCTGCCGGACGGCACCAGGATTACCCCGGACCAGTTCATTCCCGTGGCGGAGGCTTCGGGAAGCATCCACAAGCTCACCCAGTGGGCCATCAATACCGCGTTGCGGGAGGGTGTGGAGGTGAACTTCCCAGACCGCGATTACTCGGTGGCGGTGAATGTCTCTGCCTCCTCGATCTACGATCCAGGTCTGGTTACCATTGTCGAGTCGGCGCTGGCAATCTGGGATTTGCCGCCGCAGCTGTTTACCCTCGAAGTCACCGAATCCATGCTGATCAAAAACCCCGAACTGTGTTTCCGCCACCTGTCCAGGATTCGGGACATGGGGGTAAAGATCGCCATCGACGACTTTGGCACCGGCTTTTCCTCCCTGTCCTATTTCAAAACCATTCCCGCCGATGAAATCAAGATCGACCAGTCCTTCATCAAGGCCATGGCCGACAACGACGACGACGAAAAAATCGTCGGTTCCATTATCGACCTCGCCCACAAGTTTGGCTTGCAGGTGGTGGCGGAGGGGATTCAAAGCGCGCCGGTACTGCACAAGCTGCAGGCCCTGGGCTGTGACATTGGCCAGGGTTACTACCTGGCCAAGCCGATGGTGCTGGAGGATTACCAGCGCTGGCTGAAAGGTGTTGAAAAGGCCCCAGGCGGACGGGGCTGATACCGGGCGCGGCGCTGGGCGCGAAATAATCAGTCGTGGGAAAAGGCCTTGTCGCTGAACAACCAGTCGCGCAGCTCCTTGTCGAACACGGGATCCTTGCGGCGAATCCACTCCAGCACCATGGCGGCGTGTTCCTTTTCCTCGTCTCTGTTGTGCTTGAGAATGGCGCGCAAATCCGCGTCCTTGCAGGCGTCCATGCGCTGGTTGTACCAGTCTACGGCCTCCAGTTCTTCCATCAGGGAGGTGATGGCGCGGTGCATGTCCCGGGTTTCGTCGCTGAGTTCGGCAATGGGTTCGTGATAGCCTTCGTTAGCCATTGGGGGCTCCTGTGGTGGTTGGCGGTGGTATCGCCGGGGAGGGTGCGGCGGCCGAGGTGGCCGCTCACCTTTCCCGGCTATGGAGATTGTGCTGGACTTTGATGGAATAAAAAAGGTTCATCGCCCAATGCCGGCAAAAGTTGCGCCACCCGCCACACGAAGGGGTGTTTGCAGCGGAGGCGTGGCGGACACAGATGTCCATCGGCGGCGGGCCCGGCAGGCTTTCCGGCGGCCATTGCCCACACCGGCCTCTTCGCCTATATTGCCCCCGGTGATGTCCGGCTGTGCGCGGCGGGGCGCCCCGGGGGGCGCAATGGTCTTGCTGCCTCACCGGGCGCCGCAAAGGGCGCGGCAGATCAACGTGATCGGGAACTTTTGATGGGGCTTTGGAAAAACATCGTTGCGCTGTTGCTGCTGCTGCTGAACTCCTGTGCCGCACTGGCGGAGAAATTTACCATCGCCGCGGCTTCCGACTTGCGCTATGCCCTGAATGAAGTCATTGTCGAATATCGGAAGCAATATCCCAACCATGAGCCGACGGTGATCTATGGCTCCTCGGGCAAGATGACCACGCAAATTGTCAACGGCGCACCCTACGATATCTTCTTCTCAGCGGATATAGGCTTCCCCCAAAAACTTCATGCCGAAGGGTTTGCCGTCACCGAGCCTGCGGTTTATGCCATAGGTCGGGTGGTGCTGTGGAGTGCAAATCACGATGCCAGCCAGCTCACCCTGAAAGACCTGGCCGCGGATAAATTCCGCCGTATCGCCATCGCCCAACCCGCCCACGCGCCCTATGGCCAGCGTGCCAAAGAGGCCATGCAAGCGGCGGGGGTGTGGGCAGGGGTGCAAAGCAAACTGGTATTTGGCGAGAATATCGCCCATACCGCGCAAATGGCGGAGAGTGGCGCGGCGGATATTGCCATTATCGCCCTGTCCCTGGCGAAGTTCCCCGCCATGGCCAGGCGGGGCTACCACCTGATCGACGAGACTTTGCACCAGCCCCTCACCCAGGGTTATGTGGTGACCAGCCATGGTGAGGGCAAGGCGGGGGTGGGCAGTTTCATCGCCTTTATGGAGACCGACACCGCCCACCAGATCATGGAAGGTTACGGGTTTGTCATGGCGGAAAGGGATTCAGCAGAGATTCCGGAATAACTGACGCAGCAAGGTGTGCCGCTGTATTGACCGATGGATATCGACCATGTTTTCTCTCAGCTCCAGTGACTGGCAGGCCATTACCCTTACCCTGCAGTTGTGCGGATATACCACGTTGATTCTGTTGTTGGTGGCCACGCCCCTGGCCTGGTGGCTCAGCGGCGGCAGTTCCACCGCGCGCACCCTGGTGCAGGCGGTGGTGGCGCTGCCCCTGGTGTTGCCGCCCACGGTGCTGGGGTTTTATCTGTTGCTGGTGCTCGGCCCGCGGGGGTTTGTCGGCGGCAATCTCGAAGCCGTGGGCCTCCATCACCTGGCATTTTCGTTTGAGGGTATTTTGCTCGCCTCGGTGCTCTACTCCATGCCCTTTGCCGTGCAGCCGCTGCAGGAGGCCTTTCGCAATCTGGGTCGCCGCCCTGTGGATGTCGCCAAAAGCCTTGGGGCCGGCCCGCTGGACCGCTTTGTCACCGTCATCCTGCCCCTCACCCGCGGTGGTTTTATCGTCGCCGCCACCCTCACCTTTGCCCACACCCTCGGCGAGTTTGGGGTGATATTGATGCTCGGCGGCAGTATTCCCGGCGAGACCAAGGTGTTGTCGGTGTTGGTTTACGATCACGCCGAAGCCATGAATTATCAGGCGGCCCACCAGTTGTCACTGCTCCTGTTGCTGTTTTCCTTTGCGGTGTTGTTCGTGGTCTACAGCATCAACCGCCGCTTCGAAATCGCCAGGCTATGACGCTGGCCATAAGGGCGCGGCTGACCCGGGGCGAATTCTGCCTGGATGTGGACGTCGATCTGCCCGCCGAAGGGGTAACCGCGCTGTTTGGCCGATCCGGCTGCGGCAAGACCACCTTGTTGCGCATTGTCGCGGGGCTGGAGAACGTCAAGGGCGCCAGGGTGCATTTCAACCAGCAGTGTTGGCAGCAGGGTCGGGAGTTTTTGCCGCTCCACAAGCGGCGGCTGGGGCTGGTATTCCAGGAGTCGAGCCTGTTGCCCCATTTGTCGGTGCAGGGCAACTTGCTGTACGGCTATAAGCGCACCCAGCCCCAGTTGCGCCGATTGCAGCCGGGGGACGTCACCGAGATGCTCGGCATCGGCGAACTGCTGACGCGGTCGGTCGACAAACTGTCCGGCGGTCAGCGTCAGCGGGTGGCCCTGGGCCGCGCTCTGCTCACCAGTCCGCAGCTGCTGCTGCTGGATGAACCTCTGGCCATGCTCGACAGCCAGACCAAAGCGGAGATCATGCCGTTTTTGACGCGTCTGGCCAGTGACGCCGGGGTTCCAATGGTCTTTGTCAGCCACTCGGCTCTGGAGGTGGAAAAGCTCGCCGACCGCGTCGCATTTATGGCGGAGGGCAGCATCCTCTCCGTCGAGAGCCTGCAACAGGCCACCGCCAGGGCCACGTCGCCGCTGTTTCAGGACGCCGGCCCGGCGGCAATTTTGCACGGCGACGTGGGCGCGCCCGATGGGTTCAAGCGGCTGCCCTTCGGCCCCCAGCACGCCCGCTTCTGGTTGCCCCAATCCGCAAGCCAAGGGCGTCCGGGCCGGCAGCGGTTGCGTGTCGCCGCGCGGGATGTCAGTTTGGCCCTTGGCCCCGTCGGGCAGCTGAGTATTCAGAATCAGCTGCCGGTGACCATTGAAGACATAGCCCCATACCAGCACCAGTTGCTGGTCAGCCTCAAACTGGCGGATGGCCAGCGGGTATTGGCGGAAATCACCCACCACGCCGCCGAATCCCTGGGCTTGAGGCCAGGGATGGCGGTGACCGCCCTGGTGAAAAGTGTCGCCCTGATCGAGTAGCCTCGGGATCGCCAGCGAGGTCCGTGCTGGCTGAGAACCTCCGCCATCTGATCCCCATTCAGCGTCTTGGTGCAGCCGATGGCGCCACGGTTGCCCGCTGGCTGCCACTTTTTGCCCGCTGCGGGTTGGCCTGGTCAGCCCATCGCCGTATAGTTGGCCTCCCCCGCAACGATCCCCAGCGCAGATGCTTCGAAACAACCCCCTCCTCGCACAATTCAAGGACCAGATTCGCGCCGCCATCCCTCGCGTGCAGGGTGTCATCAAGGCCACCGACAAAAACTTCGGCTTTCTCGAAACCGACGATGGCAAGTCCTACTTTGTGCCGCCGCCGGCCATGAAGCGGGTGCTGGATGGCGACCGGGTGGAGGCCACCCTCAAGGAGGACGGCGCCAAGACCTCGGCCGAACCCGAAACCCTCCTGTCGGTGGGGATCGAGCAGTTTATCGGCCGTGTCGTGAAGCGGGATGGCCGCCTGGGGGTGGTGCCCGACCAGCCGGCCATCCGCCAGACCCTAAGCGCCCGCCTCAAGGGCTCCCTCGACAGCGCCGAGGTTGGCGACGGGGACTGGGTCGCGGCGCGGCTGGTGCGCCACCCGCTGAAGGAAGGCGACCGCGGCTTTCTCTGCCAGATCGAGGCGGTGGTGGCAACCCGCGACGATCCCGCAGTACCCTGGCGGATCACCCTGGCCCGCCACGGCCTGGAGCAGGCCTGCCCGGACCACGGCAGTGACTGGCTGCCGCGGCAGGAGGGCCTGGCCCGGGAGGATCTCACCGACCAGCCCTTCTTCACCATCGACAGCGAGACCACCAGGGATATGGACGACGCCCTGCGGATCCAGCGCCGTCCCGGGGGCGGCTGGCAGCTGACCGTCGCCGTCGCCGACCCCGGTGCCTACCTTGGTGAGGACCACCCGGCGGATCAGGAGGCGAGGGCGCGGGCCTTCACGGTGTACCTGCCGGGTCGCGCCATCACCATGCTGCCAGAGCTGCTGTCCCATGACCTGTGTTCCCTGGTGGAAGGGCAGGAGCGACCGGTGGTGGCCTGTGATATTGCGGTCAACCCGGATGGCAGTGTGGAGGACTACCGCTTTTGTGCGGCAACCATCCGCTCCCACGCCCGACTTGCCTACGACCAGGTTTCGGACTGGCTGGAGGGGCAGGGGGAAGGGCAGCTCGATGGGGTCATCGCCCACCAGCTCACCGCCCTGGCGGAGCTGACCACCGCCCGTATCGCCTGGCGCAATGAGCACGCGGTGAGGTCTCAGGAAAGTCCTGATTACGTCTTCGATCTCGACGATGCCGGCAATGTGCTGGGCATCCGCATCGAGGCGCGGCGTCGGGCCAACCGGATGATCGAGGAGGCCATGATCATTGCCAATGCCTGTGGTGCCGAGTTCCTCGCCAGCCACGCCGGTCGCGGTGTGTTCAATGTCCATCAGGCCTTTGCCAGCCAGAAGCTCACCCCGGCCCGGGAGTTTCTCGCCAGCCAGCAGATCGCTGTGGAACCGGAGGCCCTGACGGAGCTCGACAATTACCGCAGCCTGCGCCGCGAGCTGGACGCCCGCGAGGATTCCTGGCTGAACGCGCGCCTGCGGCAGTTCCAGGGCTACTCCGACCTGTCCAGCGAGCCGGCGCCCCACTTTGGCTTGGGCTTGCCCGCCTACGCCACCTGGACGTCACCGATCCGCAAGTATGGGGACCTGGTCAACCAGCGCCTGATCAAGGGCATTCTCAGCGGTGAGCCCCCGCGCGACGGCATCAGCCCCCAGCTGATCGAGCAACTGGCGGAGCGCCGCCGCCTCAACCGTCTGGCGGAGCGGGACGTGAAGAGCTGGCTCTACGTCCGGTTCCTTGGCAAGGCCGTCAAGGAGCGCCACACCTTCGCGGTCGAGATTGTCGGTATTTATCGCACCGGAATGCGGGTCCGGCTGAGGGCCAATGGGGCCATGGCCTTCGTGCCGGCTGCGCTGATCCACGCCGACCGCGATGAACTCAAGATTGACGACAAGAATGGCCGGATACACATCGGTGAAGAGGTGCGATTCCTGCTGGGGGGTTCCCTGGCCATTGTCCTGACCGAGGCGCGGGAGGACAACCTGTCCCTGATGGCGCGGCCCGCCGAGCAAGGCGGGCCGCAGGAGCCGGTGTGAAACAGCGCTCCTGCATTCAATGGGGGCGCTTCTCACCCTCGCCGCCCATGCGGGTTGAGTGGTGGCAGTGGCAACCCCCGGCACACGCTCCCGATGTCCCCTGTTCGTCCCGAGAGTCCCCCCCCCCAAAATAATCATCTGCTGGTCGTTGGGGGCATAGTATTTGGGGGAGGCGGATATACCGCCATTTGTGCCCCCGGATATCGCGGGATGTCACGGGGAGGCAGGGGCGTCCATGGCATTGCAGACAATAAAAAAACCCGGTAAAAACCGGGTTTTTTTAAGCTTCGTTGGAAGCGGTATTGGTGGGGCGGGGGGATCTTAACAGGGAGCTTATATTATTGATAAATATAATAAAGGTATGATTCAGATATTATCAGTACTACTAATAGTACTACTAAATTCAAAAGTCACGGTCTAAATTTTCTATTCAATTCCTTTTTTTGGGAGCCGAATTCCTTATGTTTTGACTACATAAAACAGGGGTATGAAAAATTACTCCATCCATTTTTCTGCGGCCAAAGGCAGTTCGTTAAGTTCTGCTCGGGCTTCCTGCCATGCTGGGTAATGCCTGGTAAGCAGCTCAATAAATCTATCATTATGTGTTGGCTCGATAAGGTGAATCATTTCATGTACTACGACGTACTCAGTGAGGTCTTTGGGTTTCTTGACGAGTTCGGTGTTTAACCTGATATTTCCTGCATTGGAGTTGCAGCTACCCCATTTAGTTTTCATACGTTGAAGAAAGTAGGTCGAAACCTTCACCCCCAATTTTGCTTCCCACTTCCGAATGACGGGAGGGATAAACTCATGAAGGAGGGATTTATGCCATTCGTGTATAACCTGGGCGCGCTTTGCTTGTTCAGCGCCGGGGCGAATGCTCAGCGTGATTCGCTTGTGATCCAATATCACATGGGGTTTAACGTCACGCTCAATCACATTCAACAGGTAGCGGCGTCCCCACAGGTAGTG
>CAZWUP010000078.1:0-10965 GCA_964637045.1 uncultured Porticoccaceae bacterium
TTAATCCGTGTCTTGTCATTGCGAGCGTAGCGAAGCAATCTCGGAGCCATTTAAAATTCAACGAGTTACGAGATTGCTTCGTCGTTGCACTCCTCGCAATGACAAGTAATCAGAGGCTCCTTATGTGTAATAGCTAAGGCCAGCAGCCAGTTTTTTCAGCCCACCGGCCTGCAGCACGTCCCGGGGGAAAATCCCCTGGTCCAACACCAGGGCGGTCACCAGCTGCGCCGGGGTGACATCAAAGGCCGGGTTCCACGCCGGCGTGTCAGGGGGTGCCCAGCAGCTGGGGTCGCTGCCGTCGTTGACGCTGGCAAAGCCCCTGACTTCGTCGGCACTGCGTTCTTCGATGGGGATATCGGCACCGTCGCGACAGCCAAAATCCACGGTGGTGTAGGGGGCCACCACATAGAAGGGCAGGCGATGATGGTTGGCCAACACCGCCAGGCTGTAGGTGCCGATCTTGTTGGCCACATCGCCGTTGACTGCGATCCGGTCCGCCCCCAGCAACACTTTGTCCACCTTGCCCTGGGCCATCAGGCTGGCGGCCATGGCGTCGCAAATCAGGGTGTGGGGAATGCCGCTCTGCGCCAGTTCCCAGGCGGTGAGCCGGGCCCCCTGCAACAGGGGGCGGGTCTCGTCCACATAGACATGAATTTTCTTGCCCTGGCGCCACGCGGTTTTGATGGCCCCGAGGGCGGTGCCGATGCCGGTGGTCACCAGGCTGCCGGTGTTGCAATGGGTGAGCAGGTGGTCGCCGTCGGCGATCAGGGATGCCCCCAGCTCCCCCATTCGCCGGCACAGCTCCCGGTCCTCGTCAAACAGCGCTTCCGCCTTGGCGGCCAGGGCTGCGGCACCGAGGTCGGCTGCCTTGAACACCATTCTGTCCATGGCCAGCTGCAGATTGACCGCGGTGGGCCGGGAGGCCGCCAGCCGGGTGGCCGCCGCCATGATGTCGGCGGGCGCGGCACCGCCCCCGGCGTAGTCCGCCAGGGCCAGGGCCGCGGCGATGCCGATCAGGGGCGCTCCCCGCACCTGGAGGGTGCCGATGATTTGGCACATCGCCTCCGGGGACTCGCAGCGGACCCAGGACTGGCGCTGGGGAAGCAGGCGCTGGTCAAGGACCAGCAGCTGGCCGTCACGATAGGTCAATGCCAGGGACTCGAGATTGCCCATCGCCCGGGTTGCCTTGTCAGTGATCGCAGGGGGCCGGGTATCGGTCATAGTATCCTGTGCCCCAGGGCGTGGCGCAGTTCTCGCAGTGCCGCAACTTCTTCCGCTGGCAGTTCGGTGATGCCCCCCAACTGGTGGGCCAGGCACAGCACCTTGGCGGCGTGCTCGATGCGCTCCACGCCGTGGTAGGCCTCCGCCAGGCTCTCGCCCCAGCAGATCACCCCGTGGCGGCTGAGGATCAGCGCCCGGTGGCCGGGCAGGTAGGGGGTCAGGTTATTGCTCAGCTCCGCAGTGCCCGGGCGGGCGTAGGGCACCACGGGCACCGCTCCCACCGCCAGAATCAACTCCGACATGGCGCCTTCCGGCAGCCAGTGGAGGTCGGGGCGGGCGATGCTCCAGGCGATGGCGTGGGGCGGGTGGGCGTGAACCACAGCTACCGCCTGAGGGCACTGCTGGTAGATCGCCAGGTGCATCAGTTTTTCACTGCTGGGGTTGCCCCTCGCGGGTTCACCCTTAAGGTCGGTTTCTGCCAGGTCGTCGATGTGCAGGTCGGCCTTGGCCACTCCCGAGGGGGTGATGACTATGCGCCCGTTTTCCCGGTAGCTGAGATTGCCGTCGGCGGCGGCCAAAAAGCCCTGCTGGTGGAGGCGTTTGCAGATATCCACCAGCTGAGCGGCGGGGCGGATATGGCGGTGGGCGGTCATGGTAATCCTCCAATGGACGGTGCCGAGGGGCAAAGCATAGCATCACCCATTGCTGTGGCTACCAGGGTATCCGCACCACTTGTTCCATAAACCGGGGCAGCAGCCGGGGTTCCAGAATCAGCAAAAAGACCACCCCCCACAGGCCCCCCACCAGGTGCGCGCTGTGGTTGACGTTGTCCTTGCCCCGGCGGTCCGCCCACAGGGAGTAGGCCACGTAGAGCACAGCGAAAACAATGGCCGGCACCGGCACAAACATGACAAACAGCATGGACCAGGGTTTCACCAGGATAAAGCCGAACAGCACCGCCGACACCGCCCCGGATGCCCCCAGGCTGCGGTAGCCCGGATTGCGGCCGTGGCGGAAGTGGCTGGGCAGGATGGCCACCACGATGCCAACAAGGTAAAACAGGATAAAACCCAGGGCGCCGATACCGGGCACCAGCAGCTGCTCCATAAAGCGGCCAAAAAAGTACAGGGTGAACATATTGAACAGCAGGTGATTGCCATCGGCGTGGATAAAGCCGTGGCTTACCAGCCGCCACCACTCGCCCTTGTGCACCGAGGGGCCGTGGTAGATCAGTCTGTAGAGCAATTGTGGTTGCTTCCAGGCCGCCAGGGAAACGACAACGGTAACGGCGATAATGATCAGGGTCAGGGACATGGGCTCCAGCCGGGTCGACAACGAGGGCGAAAGTATACAGGGAGATTTCCGCTCATGGCCGTTGCCGCCGACAATGGCCGGGGCACGGGGCGGGGCCGCGAGCTGAAACGTCCGCATTGGCCGGGAACAGGTAGCAGCGGACATCCCCGCAACAGCCCGATAAACCTCCTGTCTGGCGGTCCCTCCGCCAACTTGCAGCCAGTAAAAGGGTGAAACCGAGGGCGAAGTCTGGTAGTTTTTCAGCCCCAGCAATCCATTGAACGCGGCGCCCATGAGTAGCTTGACGGCATTTCAGGATCAGATTCCCGACAACCACTGCTTTGGCTGTGGGCCCCACAACCAGGCCGGATTGCGCATCAAGAGCCATTGGCGGGACGACGTTAGCGCGGAGTGCCGCTTTCTGCCCCAACCCCATCTGTGTTCCGGCCCCGAGCGCTACCTCAACGGGGGCATCACCGCCACCCTGATCGACTGCCACAGTGTGTGCACCGCCACCGCCATGGCCTATCGCCTGGCGGGGCGAGCCATCGGTCAGGGGGAGCCCCTGCTGTACGTCACCGGCAACCTGGAGGTGAGCTACCGGGCGCCCGTGCCCATGGCCGCCGAGGTGCTGCTGGTGGCCAGGGTGGTGGAGACCCACGCCAAAAAAATGGTGGTGGAGTGCGACCTCAGGTCCGGCGATACGCTCTGTGCCCAGGCCCGGGTGATTGCCGTGCTGGCTCCCCCCAGCTGGTGACGGCGACACGGCCCAGGTGGCGGCAAAAGGGTCCTCGCGACGGCCTGAAGAGCCCGTTGCAGCGACTTTGTGGTGATTTGGATTGTCCCCTCATGTCTAACGCTTTGGCCGTTCTCGGGGTAAGATACCGCCAGCTGAAATTTGTCATATAACTGAATGGAGTATCCGATGAGCGACCTGTCTTCCCCTGTGGAAACCTCTGACTTTGCCTTTCCCCTCAAAGGGGTGAGGGTCCTTGATCTGGCCGACGGCAAGGGTGAATTGTGTGGCCGTCTGCTGGCGGATCTGGGTGCGGACGTCATCATGATTGAACCGCCGCAAGGGATGGCAGCCCGCACCCAGCAGCCCCTGGTGGATGGCGTCAGCCTGCATTTCGCCAGCCATGCCGCCAACAAGCGCAGCGTGGCCCTGGATCTCAATACCGCGGAGGGCAAGGATAATTTCCTCAAGTTGGTGGACGGCGCCGACATCCTGGTTGAAACCTTCAGGCCCGGCACCCTGGCTCGGCTCGGACTGGGGGTGTCCAGCCTTCACCAGCGCAATCCCCAGCTGGTGGTGCTGTCGATGACCGACTTCGGCCAGAGCGGGCCCTACCGGGATTTTGTCGCCAGCGAGGCGGTGATCAACGCCATGGCCGGCACCCTGTGCCGCTCCGGGTTTCCCGGCACTTCCCGGCCACCGCTGCTGCCCCCGGGGCGGCTGGCCTATGAGACCAGTGCCATCCAGGCCTGCTGGGCGCTGCTGTTGTCCTACTGGCAGAGTCTGCATATCGGTGTTGGCGATCACCTGGATTTTTCCGTTTTCGAGGGTACCGCCCAGATTCTCGACCCCATCCTCGGGGTCACCGGCAGCGCCGCAGGGGGCAAGAGTGCCATGCAGATGGCGGAGGAGCGGGGCCGCCCCAATGCCGGCATGTTGTATCCCATCTTTCGCTGCAAGGATGGCTTTGTGCGGATGTGTATCCTCAACCCCCGCCAGTGGCAGGGTATGAGCGACTGGCTGGGGCCGGATCACCCCTTTACCGACCCCGCTTACGGCAACCTGGTGAAGCGCTTCCAGGTGATCGGCGACATCATCAAGCTGATTGGCGATCTGTGTGCCAACTACACCAAGGTGGAGCTGGTTACCGAGGGCCAGCGCCGGGGCGTTCCCATCGCCGGACTTGCCACCCCCCAGGAAGTCCTCGCCGACGAACACTTCAACGCCCGCGGAGCTTTCACCTCCCTGGCGGTGGATGGCAAAACCGGCAAGGTGCCCGCCGGGTTCCTTGAGATCGATGGGGTAAGGGCGGGGATCCGGGGGCCGGCACCGGCGATCGGCCAGCATACCGCGGAAGTCCTGGCCCAGTGCCCCGCCGCCAAGACGTCCGCCACACCCTACACCACTGGGTCAAAGCGCCGCCCCCTGGAGGGCATCCGCGTCCTTGATCTGGGGGTGATCGTCGCCGGTGCCGAACTGGGGCGCATCCTCTGTGACGCCGGAGCGGAAGTGATCAAGGTGGAAAACAAGGCCTTCCCCGATGGCGGTCGCCAGTCCGGGGAGAAGCACCGGGTGAGCTTTTCCTTTGCCCAGGGGCACCGGGGCAAGGAGGGCCTTGGTCTCAACCTGCGCTCGCCGCAAGGGGTGGAGCTGTTCAAGCAGCTGGCCGCCAAGTCCGACCTGATTCTCTCCAACTTCAAGCCCGGCACCATGGAGTCCCTGGGGGTGGGCTACGATGTGATCAGCAAGATCAATCCCGGTATCATCATGGCGGAGAGCAGCGCTCTCGGCCACACCGGGCCCCTCAGTCGCTCCATGGGCTACGGTCCCCTGGTGCGCGCCTCTTCCGGCCTCACCGGGCTGTGGAGTTACCCGGAGCTGGAAGGCCAGTTCTTCGACGGTCTCACCATCGCTCCCGACCACTTTGCCGCGCGGGTTTCCGCCATCGGCATTATGGCCCTGCTGGTGCGCCGCCGGGCCACGGGCAAGGGGGGTACCGTCCATGTGTCCCAGGCGGAGACCATCCTCGGCGCCCTCACCACAGAACTGCTCAGGGAGTCCCTGTTTCCCGGGTCCCTCAAACCCAAGGGCAACCACGGCGAATACGATGCTCCCGACGGTATCTTCCCCTGTGCCGGCGACGACGACTGGTGTGCGGTATCGGTGCGGGACAACCGGGATTGGCGGGCCCTCTGCGAGACTATCGGGCGGGAGGACCTGCTGGCGGACCCCGACCTGCAGTCCGCTGCCGGCCGGCTCGCTCGCCGGGGAGAACTGGAGCAGGCCCTGGGGGCCTGGACTTCCACCCGCTCGCCAGAGCTGGTGATGGAAACCCTGCAGGCCGCGGGAGTGCCGGCGGGCAAGATGTTCCGCCTGTCGGAGTTCGACGACAACCAGCACCTGAGGCAGCGGAATTTCTTCCGCACCATCCACCAGACCGGTCACGATGAAATCTGGCCTACGGAAAATGGCCCGGTGGTGTGCCACAATATGCCCGACCCCGATATCCGCCCCGCTCCCATGCAGGGAGAGCACACCCGGGTGGTGGTCAAGCGGGTGCTGGACCTGGCCGACGACAGGGTCGAAACCCTGATCGCCGAGGGTATCCTCGAAGAGTCCGCGTGACCCAACCCTCGCCAGAGTGGGGCAGGGAGGCCCGAGTACGCGACAATCCCGCTCCGAATTCACTGATGTACTGCCACCTCGGGGGCCTTAGCCGCCGAGGTGGTCAGGTTGGGAGGTAGCCCTATGGTGTCAGTAAACCAGAAACTCAATCGCTGGACCGACAGCGTTCGCAATTATCTCTTTGCTTCCCCTGTGTTCAACCGGGAGAGCCGCAAGACCTGGGGGATCGGCGATTTTCGCCGGGAAATCGAGACCTGTATCCAGGCGCCCTTCGGCGAAGTGGACGCCCGCACCCGGGTGGCCGGCCTCGGAGCCGCCTATCTCGCCCTGGCTCCACCCGCGCGCCTCGAGGTGTTGCGCCTGCTGGTGGCGGAGTTCGGCATCGATGGCGCCGAGGTGGATGCCTGTATCACCGCCTACCAGGGGGCGGATGAGGGCACTCGCGACCGCGCCGCAGCAGCCCTGCGGGAAGCGGTCAAGCCCAGGCGGATGGCGCTGCTGACCCGTTTCACCAGCCTCTCGGACGGGGTCAAATTCCTGGTGGATATGCGCAGCCAGCTGCTGGGTAGCGATGACCCTGCCCTGAAAACCCTGGATGCCGACCTGAAGGAGCTGTTCCAGCTGTGGTTCGACCCGGGCTTTCTCGATATCCAGCGGATTACCTGGAACTCCTCCGCCAGCCTGCTGGAAAAGCTGATGGACTACGAGGCCAACCACTCCATTATCTCCTGGCGGGATCTCAAAAACCGCCTGGACGGCGACCGCCGCTGCTACACCCTGTTCCACCCACGGATGCCCCAGGAGCCCCTGGCCATTCTCCACGTTGCGCTGTGCCGGGGCATGGCCGCCAATGTTCAGGAGTTGCTGGATGTGACCAGCCCTATGGCCGACCCGGAACAGGTGGACACCGCGGTGTTCTACTCGGTGACCAGTCCCCAAAAAGGGCTGCTGGGTATCAGTTTTGGCGAATTCATCATCAAGCAGGCGGTGAAGGAGCTGCGGGCGGAGCTGCCGGATCTCAGCACCTTTGTCACCCTGTCGCCGGTGCCGGGCTTTCGCGCCTGGCTGGAGAATCATCTGGAGGAGCAGGATTTTTCCCGGCTGCCCTTCGCCGTGGCCTCCCTGGGCACTGCGCTCGACAGTATCGCCCGCGGCGAACGGCTGGAATGGCACGGGGAGTTTGCCAATCTGCTCCAGCGGAAGTGTCTGGAGTATCTCACCACCCTCCACAAGGGACGCCCCATCAACCCGGTTACCCGCTTCCACCTGCGCAATGGCGCCTGTATCCAGCGCATCAACTTCATGGGGGACACCTCCGCCAACGGCATCGCCAGTGGCGCCGGGATGATGGTCAACTATGGCTACAATCTGAAGCACTTGGAGAGCAATCTGCTGCGCCTTCACCAGGGCAAGCTGGCGGTGTCCAACGCGCTGCTCAAGGCCGCCCGCCAGGCGGGCCTGGAAGTGGCCCAGCTGGCGGGGGTTTGATTTTCGGCCGCGGGTTGCAGGTCACCCTGGGCCCTGTGCCGCGGGTTGGCCGGTCGTAATCCACGCCGGGTTCGGAGCCGGCTGTTCCCAGGCCTCTAAAAGGGGATCGAGCGGGATATGCTGCCCCCCACGGCGCCCTTGTCCCCGTGTACGGAAATCCCATTGGTGCCGGCGCAGCCGGTGAGCAGGCTGGACACCAGGAGTGCGAGGAGATACCTGTTCATCGTGTTTCCCCCTGGATGCAGTGGACCGGGTCCCGGAGCGCACACTCCGGGGCCCGGCGCTGACGGCTATTTACCCTTGTTGACAAAGGCCGCGATCTTGTCGTGGTGCTCCTGGGAGTTGATCAGCAGGGAGTTGGCAACCCGGTCGAAATTGCGGGCACTGATGCGATCCCCGGCCTCGGCGGCGTCGATGGCCAGCTTGGCCAGGCCCAGGGCTTCCCCGGACAGTGAAGCCAGTTTGCGGGCAAATGCCTGCACGTCCTCGGCAAAGGTGTCGTCCGGGTAGATCTCGTGCACCAGGCCCATGATCATGGCCTTGTTGGCGTCTACGGTTTCCGGGGCCATGGCGATCCAGCGCGCCCAGTGGGGGCCGATCAGCCGGGTGACCCTGCTGACGCCGCCGGAGCCGGCGATCACCGCCAGGTTGATGATTTCCGGCAGGGCGTAGGTGGCTCGGGCCGCCGCCAGGCGAAAGTCACAGGAGGCGGCGAGCTCCACCCCGACACCGAAACAGGGGCCCTGGGCGGCGTGAATCACCGGTTTCTCGATGGCTTCCAGCTCGTCGAACAGCAGGTGCAGGCGGCGGTAGCCCCGGCGCAGGTTGATGCCGGAATTGGTGTTGTGGGTGTCGCCGCCCTCCAGGCGGCCGATGTCGATGCCGGCGGTGAAAAAGCGCCCCTCGGCAGTGATGACCAATACCCGGTGCTGGTCCTGCTCGGCAAAGTCGGTGACCGCGGCGCGCATCACATCCAGCATTTCCGGGCTGACGGCGTTGAGCTTGGCGTCGCGGGTAAAGGTGAGGGTCATGATGCCGTCGGCATCGGTGCGGCGGATCTGGTCGCTCATGGGATACTCCTGTTGGTTGAGGTGATTATTCTGGCCCGCGGATCCTGGGTTGCCGCGGTAACACTGGCGGCAAAGTATACTGTCTCCAACCGGTTGGAGAAAAATTCTGTGCCGGCAATGGATATTTTCCTCGGCTACATCGCAGGTTTAGAGCCGATGGCGCTGAAATTGGCTCAACTGCGGCCGAGCTACGAAGTCCCACAAGGCCCTTAATAGAGTGCCATTCGGTTTAGATCCCCTTACCCCCCGCAGGGGAAAGCCTCGGCGAAGGCGAAATAGGCCAGGGAGATGTCATCCTGAGCCAGCTGTTCCGGGTGGGCCTCCAGGTAGCGGACAATGATACGCGCGCCTTCGGCATTGGTCACCGGCTGCCGAGGCGTACAGAACAGGGGGGCGGGGATATCCTTTCGCGCCTGGTAGATGGCGTTGAGGCCGATCATCCCGCTGACCATGCCCAGGCAATAGGATGCGCCCGCACTTTCTTCCTTCAGGACTCCGGTCTCGGCAAAGGTCATCAATTCACCGCACTCCTCCAGCAGGCGGGCGCCATCGGCGTGGGCGGCGACGGGCGTCATCAGCAACAGGGTCAGGGCGCCGAGGGTGAATAGCAGTGGTTTCATGGCGGTTGGGGTTCCTTGGGTCGTCGTGGTTTGGCTGAGTCAGCCAGCACTGCTGGCTCGGGTTTTAGCGGTGCACCGGCCGGGCCATACTTACTCTGGAGCTGGCGCCGGGTAGCCCACCTGGTTGATATAGTCGATCAAGTCTTCGAGGGTATCGTCCTTATCCAGGGCCACCCAAACCCCCAGGCTCGGATAAAACGTGAATCCCAGCTTGGTCATCTCGGCGACAACCCCGGGGTCGTCCGGATCCCGGGGAAAGAGAATATGGCTTCGGCTCAACCCGTGAGGTCTGGTCTCCTTGCCTGCTGTCCTAGTTTTCACCGCTTTCCTCCCGGGGCTGTTCCCGACCCGCCCTGATGAAGTGGACGTCGAGCTGGTTGAAGGCAATGGAGATCTGGTGCTCCTTGAACAGCCGGTCAATTGTGCGGTTGATCTCGTCGATGGCCATATTGCGGTCGATCAGTTCGCGGACATGGACCCGCAGTTCGTGGTCCAGGGTGCTGGCGCCAAAGGCCAGGAACAGCACCATGGGGGCCGGCTCCTTGAGGACCCTGGGGTTGTCGGCCGCCGCCTGCAGCAGCAGTTCCCGGGTTTTGTTCAGGTCCGAGCCATAGGCCACGCCAACCCGGATGGTGACCCTGGTGATGGTGTCGGTGAGGGACCAGTTGATCAGCTGCTCGGTGACAAACACCTTGTTGGGGACGATGATTTCCTTGCGGTCGAAGTCGGTGATGGTGGTGGCGCGGATACGCATGCTGCTCACGGTTCCCGACAGGTTGCCCACGGTGACCACATCGCCGATGCGCACCGGGCGTTCGAAGAGGATGATGATGCCAGAGACAAAGTTGGCGAAAATCTCCTGCAGGCCAAAACCCAGGCCCACCGACAGCGCGGCCACCAGCCACTGCAGCTTGTCCCAGCTGACGCCGAGGGCCGACAGGGTGCTGACGAAGCCAATGCTGAAAATGATGTAGGAGAGCAGGGTGGTGGTGGCGTAGGCGGCGCCCTGGGCGAGATTCAGCCGCGACAGCACCGTCACTTCCAGCAGGCCGGGAATGTTGCGCGCCATGATAATGGCGAAAATCACGATCAACAGGGCGCCGGCCACATCCTGGAGGCTGATGGGGTGCAGGGTCTGGGCATCGCCGCTGCCGCTGCTGTACTCGTAGAGAACCACGGTGTCCAGGTAGGAAAAGAGGGTGATCAGGTCCGCCCACAGCCACCACAGCAGAACGGCAAACAGGGACAGCAGGGCCAGCCGCATCAGGCGCAGAGACTGTTGATTGACCTGGTCGATATCGAGCACCGGCTGCTCCACCACATCCTGGCTTTCGCTGCTGTCTCTGAGCGGGTTGTCCTGGTCGCGCTTTTTGACTGCCCGGGCATACTCCAGGCGCTGGGCGGCAAGGGACAGACCCCGCACCAGGGTGGCCTCGGCCACCCGCCACAGCAGCAGCAGGCACAGGGTATCCGTCAGTCGCGCGGTGAGCTTGAGGGCGGTGTAGTAGTAGCCCGCCATCACCGCCCCCGCCAGCGCCAGGGGGATGGCGGCGACGACAACGGCGCTGATCAAGCGCAGGGCGGAGATGGGGTGCTCCCGCTTCCACACCAGCCCGGACAACAGGGCCGCCAGCAGGCCGTAGCAAACCAGGACCACCACCAGCCCCAGGGCGTCGTCGCCGATGGTGGCGGAATGAAATTCCACCAGCGCGGACACCAGGCGCAGCACCAGCACCAGCAGCCCCAGATCCCGCACCCGGCGGCGGAGAAACCTGCAGCGCTCCTCGGGCCAGAGAAAGTGGACCCGGGCCACACCCCCCGGGGTCAGCAACAGATAGCAGAAATTGAACACCAGCCAGATCAGGCCCATTTCCCGAAAGGCCCCCGCCAGGCCGAGCACCCCCGGCTTGCC
>CAZWUP010000079.1:0-10904 GCA_964637045.1 uncultured Porticoccaceae bacterium
CCGGTGTTGTTGTTGGTGGTGTTGTTGGAATCAACCACATTGGTGCTGGGGGCGATCTTGACGTCGCCACCGCCACCGCAGCCCACCAGAGCAGCGGAGAGAATGGAAAGTGCGAGCAATTTCTTTTTCATGGGATAACTCCAGGATTAAATAAACGTATTGAGCCAGCAACCCACAGGCTGGGCTGACGACGGGATCCGTTGGTGGTCAGTGGTTGTGCGCAGCCGACAGCAGCCACCCCGAATCGAACTCGGACTGGAGATTAAAGGGAGATCGTGACGGTTTGGTGACGCTTGGATGACATTTTTATGTCAGGTGAATTGGGGGAGATGGGACCAGGCGCGATGCAGGGCGCGCCCGCCGGTGGAGTCGCGGGCAGTGACTCAGGGCACCGCCACCCTGTGGGTCTGGCCGCGATAACTGATCAGCACCCCGTCGGGGTAGAAGGCCTCCAGGGTCATCCCCTCCCGGAGCCTGCTCTGGTGGCGGTAGACCACCCCGTCGACAAACAGCTTGCTGCGCTCCGGGTTGGCCTCGAAGAAAATATAGCCGGTGATATTCAGCCTGGGCATGGCCTCGACAGGCGCTGGCGCCACCGGCTGTGGTGGCGGCGATTCGACAGCGGCGACCACTGGCGCCCCTTGTGTCGCTGCTGTCGGAGCGGGGGACGGGATAGGGGGTGGCGGCTCCTCGACTGCGGGCTGGAGCCTGTCCACCACCGCGCCCCTCTCGCCCCCCGCCCCCGGCCACAACCAGATTCCGGCGGCAATCACCACCCCCAGCACCCCAACCAGGAGAACCAGAGGCCGAGTTCTGCCGGGCACCACGTCCGGACCCGCCGCAACCAGCCCGGCGAGCCCGCCGCTGGCGGGTTGCCCCTGACGGCGGTCCTGCTCGGCCTTGCGCAGTGCCGATAGTATGTACGACATGTTACTCCTCCTCCACGGCCAACAGGGGTTCTCCGGGCTCGCCCTGCTGCAGCTGGAGCAGGGTCTTGTAACCCAGGATGCCATCCACCTCCAGCCCGCGGTCGGCCTGGAACGCCGCCACCCGCTGACCCAGGTAGTCGCTGTAGAGACCGCCGGTAACCAGGCCCTCGTCCAGATAGCCCCGCTCCCGGAGCCGGGCCACGATCAGCTCCACCAGCGGCGGGTTCACCGCACCCGGCGCCAGCGGCCTGGCGTACCCCGGCGGCGGGCGCCACAGAAACACCGTCTCTCCCCGCAGCAACTCCAGGGTGTCGGCGATATTGAGGATGCGCTCCCCGGTGCTGTTGGCAAGGGTCAGCTCGCTCCCGGCACGGGCGACAACCAGGTGCAGGGCGAGGCTGTCGTCGCCCTCCGCCAGGGTCACCAGCAGGGGGCGGTTGATCGCCCGGACATCCTCGGCACCGAGCCCGGCCAGAGTCTCGCAACGCAGTTGGCTGGCGGCGGCGAGCCGGCACAGGTCCGTCACCGAGGCCGCATCACCCCTCAGCCCCCAGGCCGTCAACAGCCGGGCAATCGCCCCGGGGGCGGCTCGGGTGGCGGCGGCGTCCGCCGGCGGGACAACGGCGGCTTCCGCCACCGGCGGCGGCGCGGTGACTTCTTCAACGGCCTCCTCAGCCACTGCAGCGGGTTGCGGCCCCAGGTCCGCCAACCCCGCGGGCAACGGCGCGAATCCCGGAGTCAACAGATACCAGGCCACCGCCAGCACCAGGGCCAGCGCCGCCGCGGCGGGCCAGGCCCAGGAACGGCTGGCGCGGGGAGCCTGGAGGGTGGCGCGCAGCTCGCGGGCGGCACCCCGCACCACGGCGGCGTTCACCAGGGGGCGGCCGAGGGCGTAGGTGCCGGTCAGACAGTGCTCCGCCAGCAGGTTCACCAGCCGGGGGATACCCCCGGTTTTGCGGTGGATCAGGCGGATCGCCCCGGCGCTGAACAGGGGCCGATCACAGCCCGCCACCCGCAGCCGGTGGCGGAAATACGCCGGTAGCTCACCCCGTTGCAGGGGGCCCAGATGGGCCCTGGCCACCACCCGCTGGTTGAGTTGGCGCAGGCCGGGCAAGCGCAGGGTTTCCAGCAACTCCGGCTGGCCGATCAGCAAAATATGCAACAGCTTGGTGGTGCTGGTCTCGAGGTTGGTGAGCAAGCGCAGGGTTTCCAGCACTTCGGGGGTGAGGTTCTGGGCCTCTTCGATCACCACCAGGGTGTGGCGGTTGGCGGCGTGGGCCGCCAGCAGATTGTCGTGAATATGGGCCACCAGGGTGTCGACCCCCACGGCCCCCCCCGCCAGCGGAATATCCAGCTCCCGGCAGATACCCGCCAGCAGGCCGGCGCTGTCGAGCTTGGTATTGAGCAGGTAGGCGAGGCGGAAGGTCTCCGGCAAATTGTCCATCAACAGCCGGCAGAGGGTGGTTTTGCCGGTGCCCACCTCGCCGCTGAGGAGGAGAAAACCACCCTCCCGCTGCAAGCCGTAATGGAGGTGGGCCAGGGCCTCCCGATGGCCCTGGCCGAGGTGCAGAAACGCCGGATCGGGAGTGATCAGGAAGGGTTTCTGGCGCAGCCCAAAGTAGTCGAGATACATCCGCTTGCCGCAGTCAGTCCTGCGCGGGCAGGGATTCCGGGGCGAGGGTGTCCGGGCGGTTGAACTCCTCCAGAGTGCCCGGCAGGGGGGACAGGCCCTCCCCCTCGTTGCTTTGCTGGAAGTTCAGCTGGCGCTGGCGCAGGTACTTGTACTTGTCGCTGGTAACGGCACCGGCGCCACCCTGAGGGTCGAGCACCGTGGGGCGAATAAACACCATCAGCACCGACTGGTTGCTGCCCCTGGATTTGGAACGGAACAGGTGACCGAGAACCGGAATACTGCCGAGCACCGGCACCCGGGAGTCCTCATTGGTGAAGGATTCATCGATCAAACCGCCGAGGATCAGGAATTCCCCGTCCCCCACCATCACGTTGGTGGTGATCAAACGCTTGGCGGTGACGACATCCACGGTGCCCGCGGAGGCGGCGCTGGCCAGCAGGTTGGAGGTTTCCTGCTCGATGGCCATGCGCACCACCTGGCCGTCGTTGATCTGGGGGGTGACCACCAGCTTGACGCCGATCTCCTTGCGCTCGATGGTCTGGAACGGATTGTTGACGGAGTTGTTGGTGGACACATAGTTGCCGGTGATAAAGGGCACCTCCTGGCCGACGGAGATGGTGGCCTCCTGGTTGTCCAGGGTGACGATGGAGGGTGTGGACAGGATGTTGGTGCTGGCGTCGCTTTTCAGCGCCTCCAGCAACACCCCAAAACCGCGCTTTTTGTCGTCGTCCCAGGTGGCGCCACCGCCGGTGAAACCGCGCCCCAGGGGCAGAGCCGCCAGATCCTCCCCCGCGATCTCGTCCTTCAGCCCGAGGCCGATCAGGGCCGGCATCAGGTCGTTGAAGTTGATGATGGCGCCGCCCTCGCTGCCCGCCGCCGCCAGCTGGACGCTGAGGCGCTTGGCCTGGTCCTCGGAGATTTCCGCCACGATGGCCTCGATCAGCACCTGCTTGCGGGGCACGTCCAGCTTGCGCACCACGTTCAGCAGTTCGGTGATGGCCCCCGGGGAGGCGGCGATCACCAGGGCATTGTTGGCGACATCGGCCTCGATCTTGTAGCCCGCCGCTGCGCCCTCCCCCCCCGGGGCCTGGCCTCGGAACATGCCCGAACTCATCAGGCTTTCGAGGATGACCTTCATGGCCTCCGCCTGGGCAAAATTCAGGCGCACCACCTCGAGACTGCCGCCTTCGGTAGCGGGAACGTCGAGGGCGGCCACCAGGCTGCGCAGGTCGCGACGGGCCACCGGGTTGCCGCTGATGATAAGGCGATTGTTGTAGACATCCTCGACAATACTGAGGTTCTGGGTCTGAAACTGGGCGAGCTGGCCGGCAATGGCCAGCACCTCTCCGGCGGCCACGTGGTCCAGCTTGAGCACCTCAACCCCCGACTGCTGGGGGCTGTCCATCTCCGCCAGTACCTTGCGCACCCGGGCGATCTGGGCTTTGGTGTCGGTGATCACCAGATGGTTGCTGGCGTCGTGGGCCTGCACCAGGGCGCCCTTGCTGATCATTGGCTTGAGGGTGGGCAGCAGCTCCGACGCCTTCAGGTAGTTGGTTTTCAGCACCGCGGTGGCGACCTCGTTGCCGCCGGCGCCCCCCGCCAATTGGAAGGACTGGGTAAAGGGCACCACCCGGGTCACCGCACCGTCCTCCACCGCCTGGAAGCCGTGAACCTGGAGGGCCGACAGCACCACCTCGTAAAGCAGGGACGAGTCCAGGGACTCGGGGGCGATAATGGTCACCTTGCCCTGCACCCTGGGGTCGATGATAAAGGAGCGCCCGGTGATCTCGGCGACGCTTTCGATCACCGCGCGGATGTCGGCCTCGCGGAAGTTCACCGTTACCGTATCGGCGCGGGCAGCGGCCAGGGGCGCCGCGACCAGTACGGCCGCCAGCAGAAGTTTGCCCCACAGGCGTGGGACACAGCTGTTGATCGCATTCATGGTTGTGATAATCACCTCGTCGCGGGGAACAGGATCGGAGTTCACCTGATCGGAATTCAATTGCCGGACAGCAGGGATCGAATGATCGCACTGTCCACATCGACAGTGGTCTCGCTGCCGTCGCGGACCAGGGTCAGGGTCAGGGTATCGCGGCTCTCGAGCTCCCTGAGGAGGGCACCGTCCGCCATCAGCTCCGCCAGGGGCCGGCCGGCCACCGCCACCACCAGGTCGCCCCTCGCCACCAGCCCCAGGCTTTCCAGGTCCGGCCCCAGTTGGTCGATGCGCAGAGCTGAAGCGCCATCTTCCGCCAGCACCGGGGTGGCCAGCAACAGCGCTTGCGGCGACCCTTTGCCGCCGACCCCTGCCACCGGCTCGGGGGCCAGCCCCAGGGGGGGCTGCTGATCCAGCAAGGTGGCCAGGGAAATCCGCCGCAGGGCACCCCGCTCCCGCACCACCACCCGGGTGGGCTCGATGGCCTCCAGGCTGACCCCGGCGGCCAGGCTGTCGCCGACCTTGAACACAGTTTTGCTGTTGCCCTTGATCACCAGAGTGGCAAAGGCCTGGCTGTCGCCCCGCACCACCCCCAGCAGCCTGGCGTCGAGGGCGGCCTCGCTGAGGTTGTCCCCGGCGATCTGCCCGCTGTCGCCCCTCGGGTAGAGATTGAGGGCGGCCACCTGGGGCTGCCTTGGAGGCTGCGGAAACACCACCCTGGGCACCCCGTCAGCGGCGACCAGCACCGCAACCAGCTTGGCCGCAGCGAGGATCGTCGCCAGGGCCAGCACGCCGCAGACAATTTGCAGGCCGCGGGGCGACAGCCCGTGCTTGAGCACCGGCATCCTGGTGATGGCAGTCAGGTCAATCAATGAAAATCCAGCCCCCTGTGAAATAGTCCGACCCCCAGCCAACTGTGACAGAGCCCATCCAACACCTCAACGCCGGCAAGGCATGGCCTTGGCGACCTCGATGACCCCGCCCTGCAGGCCGGGGCCCCCGATTCCCGGCAACAGCCTGGGGGGCAGTTCCAGGGTGCCCCGCACCCTGTCCCCCGCCAGCGCAAAGTGGCCGCGCACGCCGCCGCCACTCACCGCCACCCCCTGGGCACCGTCGCCAGCCACCTCCAGCCGCAACTCCCCGCCCGGCACTCCGGCGACGACTATAGCACCTCTGGCGGTCGCCAATCCGTGATGGGGGCAGGTGTCGTTCCAGGCAAACCTCAGGCCGTCCAGTTCACCCCCCACCCTGGCTTCCGGGGCCAGTGCCGCTATTCCCAGCGCCGCGCCATCGATGCCGGAAAACACCAGCCTGGTGACCCCCACACCGGCAATCCCCGGGTGCAGCTCGGCGCTGTAATAGGCGCTTCCCAGGGTCAAGGTGGCGCACAGGGCCGTCAGGCCCCGGCGCGGACACCACTGCCAGTGGACAACCCCGCCGCCATCACCCGCGGTCAGCAGCGCCGAGCCCTCGATCAGGCGGGCATCCCCCAGGGGCGCCAGGCCAAGGGCGCTGAAATAGCCGGACACCAGCCGCACCGGAGCCTGGCTTGCCACCAACAGCAGGGTGAGCAGGATCGCGGCCAGGGAGCCGACGGCGACAAGGGCAAATTTACGGGCCAGTTCTATTGTCAACACGCTTCCTTCCCATGGCCACCGGGTGCAACCCGCAGCCTGTGACCCTGTCCGCGGCGCCCCTGGGGCGCGCCGCCAATCACCGCAGGGCTCAAAGGCTGGGGATCATCACACCGGATTATGACAATCAGGTTACAGCCGGCACCACCACCAGAATGCCCTTGACGCTACCACTGTCGTCCAGGGTGTCCAGGTTGAGCTCGGCGATGCGCCCCCCCCGGCACTCCACGTCAGCCACCAAGGCCAACACCCGATTGCCGTGGGCCGCGGCGATATCCAGGCGGATGCCCCCGGGGCCCGACACCGGCCCGTCCGCCAGCTGTACGCCATTTTGGGCTGCCAGCCGGGCCAGCCCCTGGGTGTCGAGGGGCACCCGCTCGCACCGGCGCTGGGCCAGCGCATCCCCCTGGGACTGCAGCCAGGCGATGTCTTCCAGCGCCAGCTGCAGGCGGCCGCTGGCCAGCTGGCGCTCCACCACCAGGTGGCGGCCGACAATCAGCGCCAGCAGCAGAGCGGCCACCGGCAGTGCCCAGCGCAGAATCCGCCGGTCCCGGTCGCCGAGGTTGGCCAGCAGCTTATTCATGACGGGGCTCTCCGTTCAAGGTCAGACGCCAGCCATTTTCGGCCGTGTCCAGGGTAAGGTGCGGGTGGCTGGCGACGGCGCGAGCCAACGCCGGGGACGGGGACGGCCCGGAAACCAGGGCGGTCAGGGTGCCATCCGCCACCTCCAGCCGGTCGAGGCGGCACTCCCGGCAGCTGCTGACGGCGGCGGCGAGTTCCGCCACCAGGGGGGAAGCCCCGGCGCTGGCCGGCGCCGCCAGCCGGGCGGAGACCACCCGCTGAAAGTCCGCCATGGGGAAATCATAGTCCTCGCCAAAGTATTGGCGGTAGGCACCCCGCAGCTGTCCCTCGAGGGCCGCCGCCTGAGCGTCCAGGTGCCGGGTTTCAACCCAGCTGGTGACCGCCACCAGGGCGAGCAGGGCAACCGCCAACACCGCCGCCACCCGGGCGGCCAGAGGCCAGCGGGTCTGGCGCTCCTGGCGCCGAGGGCCGGCAACCGGCAACCATTCCCCCAGGGGGGAAGCCAGCACATTCGGCCGTTGAATAAAGGTCGCCACGGCCTCCAGCCTTTCCCCGAGGCTGGGTTGCTCGGCCTCCCGGTAGACCTCCAGGGTCAACTGGCCATCGGCCACCAGGTTCTCCACCAGGGGCTGCAGCAACTCCCGCGGCCCAGCAGCCCCCTGCCAGCGATCACTGCGCAACAGCCAGCGTTCACCGTGCACCGCCAGGGCAATGGCCCCCTGGCGCCAGGGCAGGGCGAAAAAGTCGGGCACCAGGGCCCCGTAGTCCTGGCCCTGCTGGGCCAGGGTTTGCTGCCACTGGGCCAGCACATCCCGGCTGACCGCCAACACCGGCACCCCGTTGTTGCCGTCCTTGTCGCCCCAGCTGAAGGCCGTATCCTCGGGCTTTTGCAGGAGCCGGTCCTCCATCAACCAGGGAATCATGGCCTGCCATTTCCTGGCTGCCACCGGGGGCACGGTCACCTGCTGGCAGGCCACCTGTTCCCCGGGGACCCAGACCACGGCGCCCGCAGCCAGGGGGCCGCAGGGGAGTTCCAGATAGTGGATATAGGTCGTCATGGACGGGCGCCAGCCTCCTCGGTTTGTGCACACAGGGTATTGATAGCCAGGGCCTCCCCCGCCCTGTCCGCCAGTGCCGGAATCGGGCGCAGAGTGCGGCTGAGCACCCTGGCGCCGTCGCCCCCGGAGCGGTGGATGACACTGGTGTAGGCCATTCTCACCCCGGCCAGCTCCACATCCGCCAACAGGCTGAAATAACTGCTGTCGACCGCCACCAACTCCGCGGGCAGAAGGGTCTGGAGATCCTGCTGGGTTTGTCCCACCAGCCCCGCCAGAGTGACATAAAACCCGCTGACACTGCCATAGGGGCGGCCCTCGCCGATGCCCTGGGCGACCTCCGCGGTAATCAGCGGCGACAGCGCCATCAGCACCTGGGCTGGGGCGGTATTGATATTGATCGGCACCTCCTCGGCGACGGTATTGACCCAGGGCTGCAGGCGCACCACATCCCGCGGGCCAAAACCCTGCACCAGACTCAACTCACTGAGCTCCACCAGGGGCTGGTTGGCTGCCCGGTAGGGGGGATCCAGCAACAGGTACTCATTGTCCTCCGCGCTGTCCGCTGACACCAGCCAGGAATCGTCATCCAGCCAGTCCACCAGGGCGGCGATGCGGGTGTCGGAGGAATCCAGGTCCAGCTGCTGCAACAGATTGCGGAACAGGGTGCGGCGGGTGGTGTTGACCGGCGCCAGCAGCTCCGCCGCCACCTCGTCCTCCCAGCTGGCGATGGAGTAACCGGCCAGGCTGTTGATATTGAATAGCCCCTGCAGATCCCGCACACAGCCGCTGATGCGGCCACCTTCGATTGGCATTGCCGGCAGCGCCCGCGCCCAGGCCTCCCTCAGGTGATCGGTGGCGGAGTTGTCGCCGTCGGCAACCAGAACCGACTGGGCCCAACCTTCGGCGCTGAGCAAAAACAGCAGGGCCTGCTCACCCACCAGACTGCGGGTGACCTTCTGAATATGGATCTGGTGGCGGTAAAACAGGCCGCCGACAATGGTCAGGATAAACACCAGCAGCAGCAATACCGAAATCAGGGCGATACCCCGCTGGCGCCAACCCGCTGCCTGGAGATCACTCATCGGCGCCCTCCGGCAAACCCGCCAGCCAGTCGCCATCGACACCCGGGGCCATCACCACCAGTTCGTCGCCCCCGGCCAGGTGCAGGGTAATCCTGACCATGGCCGGCAGGGACCCGGCCCCGGCGCCGACGTTGAGGGGCGGCCACTGGGGCACAAAGAGACCCTGGGGGTCGAGCATCTCGGCGGTCAATCCGGTCACCCCCGCCGCCAGAACCTGGTCCAGTTGCCGGGTTTGGGGGCCCTCGTCCGCCACCTCCCAGCTGGTGCGAATCAGGCGGTCGCCCTCCACCCGGTAGGCCAGGCGCTGGATGCCCCCGGCCATGGTGGCAAAGTCCGGCAATCCGCCCCGGGTGAACTCCACCTGATGCTCCCCCGAGGGCGCCATAAAGGCCGGCTTGATCCCCCCCAGCTGGTCCCGCACCGGGCGCGCCCGCATATGCAAAAAATCGTTGAGAATGATGGAAGTGGCCAGACTGCGACGGTTTTCCTCCAGGAACTGCTCCTTGCTGCGGGCCTCCATGGCCAGGATGCCGTCAAACGCCTGGTAGGCCAGCACCGAGAGCACCGCCATCACCAGCATGGCCACCAGGATTTCCACCAGGGTAAAGCCGCGCTGGCACAGTCGGGTTACACGCCGGCTCATCGGGTAAAGAAAGCCGTCAAAGAGCCGCTGACCCTGTCGCTGTCGGCGGCGGAAAAAACATCCACCTGATAGCGCACCAGGCCCTGGCCCTCGGCCTGCCGGGCGTCGATTTGCCATCGCCACTGGCCGCCATTGGCGCTGACCACACCGTTTTTCTCGGCAAAGTTGGACTCCTCCGGCGCCGCGCCCCTGGCCACCAGGTATTGCTCCATCAGGCGGTTCCAGGCGATGCGGTGGCTGGTGTGGCGCTCCACCAGCAGTATGCGCTGATCGACGAATTGGGACACGGCGGCGGCCACCCCGGTGTAGGCGATGGCCACCACCAACAGCGCCACCAGGGTTTCGATAAGGGTAAAGCCCCGGTTCCCCACTGGGCCCTGGTTCACAACATCCTCCAGGTAAACAGGCCGTTGGCGTCGCGCTCGATGCGCGCCCGGCGCCCGGACTGGCGATCCACAAGGTCGAGGGCGTCGGGCAGGGCGATGCCGGTGGGCAGGAACAGCATCTGCGGCCTGAGGTCGTCGTCCCCTGCGTCGGCCGCCAGGGCCCGCCACTCCTCACCCTCCTCCAGCAGCAGGCCGATATCCGGGTCGAGGACGGGGGATTGGGCCTCCTCGCCCGCGACAGGCCACCAGCGGTTGTCCAGGTAGAAACCTGTGCCCAGGCGGGTCCCCGCCGGCTCCCGCCACGCCCCGTAGACGGCACTGTCGAGCACCGCGTTGTCGCTCAAGGTTTGCAGCCAGGCACTGAGCTGGCCGGCCTGCTGCTCCAGGCGGTCGCTCTCCAGGCGCTGAAAGCCCAGGGTGGCGAAGACGGCGGTGAGGCCGAGGATGACCAACACCACCATGACTTCAACCAGGGTGAAGCCACGGCTGGTGGTCACTGGCTCTGGGTCCAGTTGCCGATATCGGCGTCGGGGCCTTCGCCGCCCTCCCGGTTGTCCGCCCCCAGGGTATAAATGTCGATGGCGCGGCCATCAGTGCCCGGATTGCGGTAGCGGTAGGGCTGATCCCAGGGGTCATTGGGCAGGGCATCCACATAGGGTCCCTTCCAGTTGCCGGCGCCGTCCGGCCTGGTGCGCAGGGCGTCCAGCCCCTGGGCCTCGGCGGGGTAGCGGTAGTTGTCCAGGCGATAGAGCTTGAGGGCGCTTTCCAGCGCGCGGATATCCTGGAGGGCCTTGATGCGCCTGGCCTCGTCGGGACGATCCATGATGGAGGGGACCACCAGCGCGGCCAGCAGGCCGATGATAACCAGCACCACCATGATCTCGATCAGGGTGAAGCCTTGGGCGGAACGCCGTTGCATAGTCTAACTCCCGGATGGCCAGCTAAGGGGGAACAGGATGATGATTGTGGGCCGAACCTTAGAGGGGCATTATGACAAAACTGTGACACACTTGGCAGCGGGTTG
>CAZWUP010000080.1:0-10902 GCA_964637045.1 uncultured Porticoccaceae bacterium
CGACGCGGACAGCCAGTCCCTGCTGGGTGACTCGACGCGACCGGTGAGAATTTCCACCTGATCCGCGGTGTGAAGCAGGGTGTTCAAGGGGGCAATTCTGCCATTCACCCGGCAGCCCCGGCAGCGGTGTCCAACTTCGGTGTGAATGCGGTAGGCAAAATCCAGGGGGGTGGATACCGGCGGCAGATCCACCACATGGCCTTCCGGCGTAAACACATAAATGCGGTCCGCTGATCCTTCGTGGCGAAACAGATCCTTGACATCCTCGCTGCCAATCTCATCGTGCCATTCCAGCACCTGGCGCAGCCAGGCGATTTTTGACTCGTAACTCTTTGACGCCGCCGAGGCATCCGCCCCCTTGTATTGCCAGTGGGCGCAGATACCAAACTCCGCCTCCTCGTGCATTTCGTAGGTGCGAATTTGAATTTCCAGTATCCGGTTGCGAGGACCGATAACCGCTGTGTGGAGGGAGCGGTAGCCGTTATCCTTGGGGGAGGCGATATAGTCGTCGAATTCATCGGGAATATTGCGCCATTTGCTGTGCACAATTCCCAGCAGGGTGTAACAGTCCGCCACCGTGGGCACCAGCACCCTGACGGCGCGAATATCATAGACTTTGGAAAAACTGATGCCCTTGCTCTGCATTTTTTTCCAGATGCTGAAAATATGTTTGGCCCGACCGCTGACATCACCCTGGATGCCGACCCGCGCCAACTCTTCGCGAAGGGTGTTCATCACATCGTCAATATAGACCTGGCGGTCGCGGCGCTTTTCCGACAGCAGCCGGGCAATGCGCCTGTACTCCAGGGGCTCGAGATAACGGAATGCCAGATCCTCCAACTCCCACTTGAGGTGGCCAATCCCCAGCCGGTGGGCCAGGGGAGCGTAGACGTCGACGATCTCCCTGGCGACACGAATCCGCTTTTCTTCCGTGGAAGCCTTGACGTTGCGAATGGCGCAGGTGCGCTCCGCCAGCTTGATCAACGCAACCCGCACATCGTCGATGATGGACACCAGCATCTGGCGAATTTTTGCCGCCTGATCATCGGGGTGGTGGCCAAACACATCGGTATTGGAATCGTTGCGCATGTGGGATATCACCGCCATCCGCAACACGCTGTCTATCAGCGAAGCGACCACGGGACCGAAGTGCTTTTCGATGTGCTTGAGGGACAGGCGGCCTTCCCGCACATGGCGGTAGAGGATGGCTGCAGTCAGGCCTTCGTCATCGAGTCCCAGGTCAGACAGGATTTCCGCCATTTCCATGCCGGTAAGAAAGGCGCTGGGGCGCTGGTCAGCCTGGTCTGCAACCAACTTCTGACTGGTTTTGAGAGAAAGCTCCAGCGCTGATCGGAGAATGTGCAGCTGGTCGGCGGGCAGGCCCAGCTTGTTGCCGACTTGCGCCACCCATTTTTCAATATCGACATGACTGTCATTGTGGATGTCGTGGACATCGCGAGTCTTGACCATTGCTGAACACCTCTAAAAACACATCAGCGCCGTGGCGCGCCGGCGGTTGCCCGGCGGACCGGTCACCGCCGGAGCATTGCCCATCCCCGACCGCTGTTATTTATTGTATAGCCCCGAGGACAGGTATCTGTCGCCGCGGTCACAAATCACCGCCACGATACAGGCATTTTCCAGCTCCCGTGACAGCTGCAGCGCCGCAGCCACTGCTCCGCCGCTGGAAACTCCGGCAAAGATGCCCTCGGTTCTGGCGAGATCCCTCATGGTCTGCTCGGCGAGCTCCTGACTGATATCGATAATGACATCCACCTTGGCGCGGTCAAAAATACCGGGTAAATAGGCTTCTGGCCAGCGCCTGATTCCAGGGATCGAGGCATTTTCCGCCGGCTGCAGCCCCACGATCTGGATCTCGGGATTGCGACCCTTGAGGTAGGCAGACACCCCCATAATGGTACCTGTGGTTCCCATGGAGCTGATGAAGTGGGTTATCCTGCCCCCCGTCTGGCGCCAGATTTCCGGCCCTGTGCCATCCAGGTGGGACCGTGGATTGTCGGGGTTGTTGAATTGATCGAGAACAATGCCCTCACCGCTGGCCTGCATTTTCAATGCCAGGTCCCGGGCCCCTTCCATACCCTCTTCCCGGGACACCAGCACCAACTCGGCGCCATAGGCGAGCATCGCGGACTTGCGCTCATCGGTGGCATTGGCGGGCATGATCAGGATCATGCGGTAGCCCTTGATGGCCGCGGCCATCGCCAGGGCGATACCCGTATTGCCACTGGTGGCCTCGATCAGGGTGTCGCCAGGCTTGATCTGTCCCCTGGCCTCGGCCCGGGAGATCATGCTCAGGGCCGGCCGGTCCTTGACCGAACCCGCCGGATTGTTACCCTCCAGCTTGGCCAGAATGGTATTGGTGGTGAGCCCGGGCATCCTTTGCAGGCGGACCAGGGGAGTATTGCCGATGGTGCTTTCAATGGTGGGAAAATCCATAACGTTCACAATTCACAACAAAGCCGTTATTTTAGTGTGCGGCGCGGGGCTTGTCGCCACTGCCCCCATGGCGGCCAAGACCTTCTGGATATAGCGCCATGACAAATGGCTATGACACCTTGCAGCCGCGCAGGGCTCACGGCTCCCTGGAAATGACCACGAAAGCGAGGGCTGCGTCCTGCTCATCGGCGAGACTGAGATGCACCCTGCTGACCCCGAGCTCGGCAAGACGCAAGGCGGCATTGCCGGTGCAGGACAACTGAGGAGCGCCCTGGTGGTCGTTGCTGACTTCCAGGTCCTGCCAGGAAATTCTGCCAATCCCCGTACCCAGGGCCTTGCTGGCGGCTTCCTTGGCGGCAAACCGCTTGGCCAAATAGGCGGCGGGCTTTGCCGCCGCCAAAAAATGGTCGAGTTCCACAGGGGTCAGTACCCGCCGGGCCAGGGCCTGGGGATTTCGCGCCATGGAGGCCTCGATGCGGGAAATATTCACCAGGTCGGTGCCGATACCCACAATCACGCCCGGGCTCCACCGCTGTCGATGGTGCCGCGAAACAACTCCCGGCTCAACAGCGGCCTGGCCCCCAGGTGGGGCTGCAGGGCCAGCCGCATCAACTGCTTGGCGGCCAACCTTGTCGGTTGTCGGGACAGGTCGCCCCGGGCCAGTGCCAGCAAGTCATCGCCGCGAAAGCACCCCGGCCCGCTGTCCCCCCTGGCGCAGAGAAGCCCCCGCTGAGGGTCGAAACGATAGCGGCCAGCGGCGCTTACCGGTTCACCAGTCGCCGCCTCCCGGTCGAGTGCAAAACCGCAGCCCAGCTCCTCCAGCAGCTGCCACTCGAAGCTGCGCAGCAAAGCCTCGCTGTCGCCGGCCTCCGCCAGTCTGGCCACCAATAGGGTATAGAGGTCGAAAATGCGTTCCGCGGGGTGAAAGTCCTGCCCGAGGCGGGTCAGCAACTCATTGAGGTAAAGACCGATATACAGGTTGCGACCCAGCAGAACCCGGTGCTCCACCAGCTCGGCCCCGGTCAGGGTCTTGAGATCCGCAGTGCCGCTCCAGGCAATCTGGAAACGGCAGAAGGACTGAAGGGGCTGTGTTTTCTTGCCGCCCCGAGAACCCCGGGCAACCAGGGAAAAGCGGCCCTGACCCCTGGTGTAGACGGACACCAGCTGGCTGGTTTCCCGATAGGGACGGGTGTGGAGAACATAGGCGAGATCATTGCAGATCATGGTAACCCAGGCTCTTCAGGGCGCGCTCGTCGTCCGACCAGCCGGCCCTCACCTTCACCCAGAGATTGAGCATCACTTTACATTCCAGCAGGGCCTCCATATCCAGCCTCGCCTGCTGACCAATTTTTTTCAGGCGCTGACCGCCATCGCCAATAATGATTCGTTTCTGGCCGTCCCGCTCCACCAGAATCAGCGCGGAGATATGGGTGACATTGTTTTCGACCCGCCACTCTTCAATTTCCACCGCCACCTCGTAGGGCACCTCGGCACCCAGCTGGCGGGTGATTTTTTCCCGCACCAGTTCCGCGGCAATAAAACGCTGGCTGCGGTCGGTCACCTGGTCGTCCGGGAAAAAAAAGTCACTGTGGGGAAGTCGCTCGCGAATCAGGGTCTGCAAGCGATCCAGATTGTGGCCCTGAAGGGCGGCCATGGGCAGGATCTCCGCCTCGGGAAAGCGCTCTCCCAGCCTCGCCAGATAGGGCAACAGCTCCTCTTTGTTGTCGAGGCGGTCAATCTTGTTGACGGCGATAATCACGGGAATCCCGGCCTGAAACACCCGCCGGGCCACCAGGTCGTCCCCCTCACTCCACTTGTCGCTGTCGACGACAAAGACAATCACGTCCACATCGCGGATCGCAGTGCCCGCGGCGCGATTCATATAGCGGTTGAGGGCCTTGTCCTGCTGGCTGTGGATTCCCGGGGTATCGACGAAGATCATCTGGCAGTCATCGTCGCTGACGATGCCGAGGACATTGTGCCTGGTGGTCTGGGGTTTTCGCGAGGTGATACTGAGCTTGAAGCCCATCAAATGATTGAGCAGGGTGGACTTGCCCACATTGGGCCGGCCGACGATTGCCACATGGCCGCAACGGGTTGCAGAGTCAGTCATGTTCCATTTCCATCAGGTGGGCAAGGGCCAGCTGGGCGGCTTTTTTCTCGGCCTTCTTGCGATTGGAGGCCTGGGCAATGGCCGAGTCCACCAGGCCGGCAACCACACAGGACACGGTGAAGGTCTGGTTGTGGGCCTGTCCTTCGGTACCGATCACCTCGTATACCGGCAGGGGCTTGCCCAGGCCCTGGAGATATTCCTGAAGGCGGGTCTTGGCATCTTTTTCGTCCACTTCCAGGGTGACCGCATCCAGCCGCTCGTGAAACCAGGCCCGCAAGCGCCCGCGACAGGTATCCAGCCCCGACTCGAGGTAAATGGCCCCCAACAGGGCCTCAACCACATCGGCAAGGATGGACTCCCGGTGGTGGCCGCCACTTTTCAGCTCTCCACCGCCCAGGGCCAACCAGTCTCCCAGGCCCAGCTCCTGGGCCACCTTGGCCAGGGTCTTGCCCTTCACCAGGGAAGCCCTGATGCGGGTCAGCTCGCCTTCACTGGCGTGGGGGAAGCGTCGATAAAGCTCCTCGGCCACCAGCAGATCGAGCACCGCATCCCCGAGAAACTCCATTCGCTCATTGTTGCGGGGGCCGGCGCTGCGATGGGTTAGCGCCTGTTTGAGAAGCTCCTGATCCCTGAACACATATCCCAACCTGGCGGCCAACTGCGTCAGGTTGTCAGCGGCACCCATCACTGGGTCGCTTCGTGGTGGTTTTCGAAACTCACCACCACATCGAGGTTGGAGAAAAAGTTGATGCGCTTCTCATAGTCCAGTTTCACCGTCACCCTGTCGGTCTCACGCTCGATCTTTACCGCGGAGGCACTGATGTCCCTGACGCCGTTGATCAGAAAATAACGGTCGAGGGCCTTGCGGATCTGGACATCGTTCATGCGCCTGATGTCCTCGTCCTGGAGGGCATCGATGGAGCTTTTCACAAAATAATTATCGAGATAAAGCGGGCCGATTTTAAAAACTGCCAAAAGGACAAAGGCGCCCGCCATCAGTACCAGCAATAGCGGAATTGAGGACATCCCCGACTGAGTGCGTTTCATTATTGTCTCCCGTTCGCGATCTACTGAATTTTTCCAGCCCTGGCAAAGGACGGCAAACTGAAAAAATCATCCCAATGCATCCAAACTGCAAAGGCCTTGCCGACGATGTTGGCCTCCGGCACCGGCCCCCACACCCTGCTGTCGCTACTGTTGTCCCGGTTGTCCCCCATCATGAAATAGTGCCCTTCGGGGACCACATAGGACACCGACCTGCCCAGCTGTCCCGGAACCCGGTGCTTGCGCACCAGGTGGGTGGTGTCGGACAGCTTTTCGGCGACGATTTCATAACCGTACCCTGCGGAGTATGGCACCTTGACCCGGGTTTGTTCCATCGGCTCGCCATTGATAAACAGCTGATTGTCGAGCACCTGGACGTGGTCATTGGGGAGCCCCACCACCCGCTTGATAAAATAGCGGTCGTCATCGGGGGGGAAAAACACCATGACATCCCCCCGCTGGGGCTGGTTCACCTCGAGAATTTTGGTCTGGGTCACGGGCAGACGCAAGCCGTAAGTGTATTTGTTGACGAGAATGAAATCACCGATCTGCAGGGTGGGCACCATGGATGCAGAGGGGATCTGAAAGGGCTCCACCACGAAGGAGCGCAGCACCAGCACCAGCAGCAACACGGGAAAAAACGGCGCGGTGTACTCGACATAAAACGGAGAGGCTCTGTCCCCCCGCCTTCTCGCCAACACCAGCTTGTCCAGCAACCACATGACACCGCAGACCAGCGTCAGCACCACCAGTATCAGTGGAAAATTCAAATCCATATCAGTTGTCCGTCTTCAGCACCGCCAGGAAGGCTTCCTGGGGAATTTCTACGTTGCCCACCTGCTTCATGCGCTTTTTGCCGGCTTTTTGCTTTTCGAGGAGTTTTTTCTTGCGGGACACATCGCCGCCGTAGCACTTGGCGATCACATTCTTGCGCAATGCCTTGACCGTGGAGCGGGCGATGACATGGCCGCCAATGGCGGCCTGGATAGCCACGTCGAACATCTGGCGGGGAATCAATTCCTTCATCTTGTCCACCAGCGAGCGGCCCTTGCCGTGGGCGTTGTCGCGGTGCACGATCAGCGCCAGGGCGTCGACCTTGTCGCCGTTGATCAGCACATCGAGGCGAACCAGAGGCGCGGCCTCAAAGCGTTTGAAATTGTAATCGAGGGAAGCGAAGCCCTTGCTGACGGATTTGAGGCGGTCAAAAAAGTCCATCACCACTTCACTCATGGGCATCTCCCACACCAGGGATACCTGGCCGCCAACGAACTGCATGTCCCTCTGGCTGCCCCGCTTCTCCACACAGAGGGAGATCACATTGCCCAGATAATCCTTGGGCACCAGAATATTGGCCTCGCAAATGGGCTCGCGCATCTCGTCGATGGCCGCCGGGTCCGGCAAATCCGAGGGGCTGGAGACATAGATGATGTTGCCGTCGGATTTGACCACTTCGTAGACCACGGTGGGCGCCGTGGTGATCAGGTCCAGGTTGTACTCCCGCTCCAGGCGCTCCTGGATGATTTCCATATGGAGCATGCCGAGAAATCCACAGCGAAAGCCAAAGCCCAGGGCGTCCGAGGATTCCGGCTCGTAGAACAGGGATGCGTCGTTGAGGGTGAGCTTGGCCAGGGCTTCGCGGAAGTCCTCGAAGTCATCGGCACTGACCGGGAACATGCCGGCGTAGACCTGGGGCTTGATGCGCTGAAACCCGGGCAGGGCCGGGGTATCCGGGGTGGAGGCGTGGGTAAAGGTATCCCCCACCGGGGCGCCGTGGATATCCTTGATCCCGGCGATGATGAAACCCACTTCACCGGCCCGCAGGACACCGGTATTGGTGCGCTTGGGGGTAAAAACCCCCACATTGTCCACCACCTGGGCCTTGCCGATGGTCTTTGAAATAATTTTGTCCTTGGCCTTGAGGGTGCCGTTCTTGACCCGCACCAGGGACACCACTCCCAGGTAGTTGTCAAACCAGGAATCGATGATCAGCGCCTGCAGCGGGGCGTCGACTTCTCCTTCCGGCGGCGGCACCCTGGCCACCAGCACCTCGAGGATCTCCGGGATACCCATACCCGACTTGGCGCTGCACTGCACGGCGTCGGTGGCGTCGAGACCGATGATGTCCTCAATTTCGGTCTTGACCCGCTCCGGCTCCGCCTGGGGCAGGTCCATTTTGTTGAGCACCGGGATGACTTCCAGGCCCTGGGCAATGGCGGTGTAGCAGTTGGCCACCGACTGCGCCTCGACCCCCTGGGCGGCGTCCACCACCAGCAGCGCGCCCTCGCAGGCCGCCAGGGAGCGGGACACCTCGTAGGTGAAGTCCACATGACCGGGAGTGTCGATGAAATTGAGCTGGTAGGTGCGGCCATCCTTCGCCGTGTAGTTCAGGGTCACGCTTTGGGCCTTGATGGTGATCCCCCGCTCCCGCTCGATGTCCATGGAGTCGAGCACCTGCTCGGCCATCTCCCGCTCGGTCAGGCCGCCGCAAAGCTGGATAAACCGGTCGGCGATGGTGGATTTGCCATGGTCGATATGGGCGATGATGGAAAAATTGCGAATATGACTTAGATCAGACACGGGTAATTGAGACTTCCAGAAGTGCAGCGGATTTGCCGACGCGAAGTCTAGCCGATTTGCGCTGGGGAAGCCACGGATTCCGCCGCACCGGGGGCCAGGGCAGCGGTGCCGCAAAGCTCCGGAAAAGCACAGCCCGTATCCTCAGGGGCTGAGCTCCACGGTGCGATAGATGAACTGTCCCTGGCGCAGGAAGCGAATCAGCACCGGCACCCCCTTGGGAAGTGCCTTTACCGCCGCGCGATAGCTGCTGCGTCCGGTGATCTCGGCGCCCCCCAGCTGGACGATCACATCGCCGGGCTTGAGTTCCGCATAGTCGGCGGGACTGCCACTGTTCACCCGTTCGACCACCACCCCACCGGCAACCCCCAGGCGGTCGGCGGTTTCCGGCTCCAGCGGCTGTACGGACAGGCCCAGCTGGTCCTCCTGGAGCCGCGGCGGCTCGGGTTCGGCCACCAGGGGGTTGTCCGGCAGCTTGCCCACGGTGACGGTGAGGGTTTTCTTCCTGCCGTCGCGGACGATCAGGGCCTCGACCTTGGATCCGGGGGTGGCCTGGCCCACCACATGGGGAAGATCCCCGGAGTCGCCAATGGCACTGCCGTTGAAGCTGACGATGACATCACCGGCGACAAAGCCGGCGGCTGCCGCTGGCCCCTCGGCCATCACTTGCGAGACCAGGGCTCCCGCCGGCCGGTCCAGCCCCAGAGACTGGGCCAGGCTCTGGTCCACGTCCTGAATGTACACGCCGAGCCAGCCGCGCTCCACGGCGCCCTTGTCCTTCAACTGGGCCAGCACATCCAGGGCCACCGTCACCGGAATGGCGAAGGAAACCCCGACGGAGCCCCCGGTGCGGGTATAAATCTGGGAGTTGATACCCACCACCTCGCCGCTTTGATTGAACAGCGGCCCCCCGGAGTTGCCCGGGTTGATGGCCACATCGCTCTGGATAAAGGGCACATAGTTTTCCCCCGCCGCCGAGGGCAGGCTGCGGCCGATGGCGCTGACTATGCCCACACTGGCGGAGTAGTCCAGGCCAAAGGGCGAGCCAATGGCGACCACCCACTCCCCCACCCTGATGCCCTCGGGATCGGCAAAGGTGACCACCGGCAGATCCCTGGCTTCAACCTTCAACAGGGCCAGATCGGACCTCGGGTCGGTGCCCACCAGGCGCGCGGAAAACTCGCGGCGGTCCATCAGCCGCACCCTGATCTCGTCGGCGCCGTCGATGACATGGTGGTTGGTGACAATATAGCCATCGGCGGAGGTGATAAAACCGGACCCCATGGCGTGGGGGTTGCGCCTGGGCAGGTCGCGGTTTTCAAACAGGTCGCGGAGAATATCGGGGATCTCCTCCCCCGGGGGCAACTCGAACTGGGCGCCCGAACCCGACTTTACGGTATTGATCTTGACCACGGCGGGGGAGTTTCTGGCCACCAAGTCGGCAAAGTCGGGCACGCGGGCCTGGGCCAGGGTGGCACTCAGCAGCAGAAGGACAGTCCAGAGGGCAATTTTGTTCATAGCAGACGCCAGTGGTGAAAGGTCTACCCGAAGGGAGACGGGGGACTCAGATGTCGAGCAGCACGGGCTGCCAGCGGGGGTCCTGCCTGGTCCGCCACGCCAGCCAGCGCACCAGCAAGCCCCCACACGCCAGCCCCAACACGGCGGCGGCGGCGGCAAAGCCATCCCTGGGCACCAGGGCATAGCCCAGCCAGGCAAAGGCGAGCAAGCTCAGCAAGGGCAACAGGTAGGCGGCAAGGGCTCCCTTGACCAGCAGATCTTCCTGAATACCTATGGTGACCCGTTGATCGACACGGAACTGGCTGGCGCAGCGGCCATCGAGCAGCACCCGGATCACCGAGCTGGTACCCAGGGCCTTGCCCAGCAGGTGCTGGCCACAACCCTGCTTGGCGGCGCAGCCGCCACAGGCACTCCGCTGCAGGGTTTCCACCCACAGGGCATCGGGCTCTATTTTGACAACAGTCCCAGACTCTTCCAGCATCGCGGCCTCACGGGGTGAGCGGGGTGACGAAGGAGGCGATTTTTGCCGCGGTCTCCGGCGGGATCTCCCCCACCACACAGATGGTGTATTCCCGGCCATTGTGGGTCACCCGGGCAATCTGGGCAACGGTGGCCCCGCGCTGAGCCTGGATATCCTGAAACCTGGCATCGCCGCTGCCATCGACAAATACGGACACGAAGGACAGCCCGTCGGTGTACACCAGGGCCACATCCCCCTGTTCGTCCACCCGGCCCTCGGTCAGGGAAAAGCCCGGTGGCAGCCACTCGGCGCGCCAGCCGGCAGCGGCCGTTTCCGCCGCGGGCACACAGGGGGCGTCGCCGACGACCGGCGAGGACTCGGCAGCCAACAAATCCGCCGCCACCAGATCATCCAACCCGTAACTGACATCGATAAACTGGAAGCGCTCCAGCACCCGGCGGTTGACACCCACCAGCAGCGACTGCAGCAGCAGCCCGGTCTCCTTGTCCACCGCGAGGATGTAGCCGTAGCGCATATCGTCCTTGGGCACCACATGGATCATTCTGACTTCGCGATCCGCGATCCTGTCCTCGCCGCGAAGGAAGAGCTCATAGCTGGCTTCCAGGTGACTGACGTATTCGGAGGGCATGGGCAAACCACTGAGGAACTTGTCCCCCCAGCGCCGGCACTCCGGCGCCATGGCCGCCCGCACCACCTCCATCCGCGGACCGTTGAG
>CAZWUP010000081.1:0-10894 GCA_964637045.1 uncultured Porticoccaceae bacterium
TAGCGTCCCTGGATGTCGCCGTCACGGCTCGCCGTACCCCGCCTGGTGGTACTGGACCCAGCGGCTGAACATCATCGACGAGGTGAAGAGTGTACAGATCAGCGCCAGGGATAGTACATCGAAGCCGTCGTAATCCGGCTTGCCCACATTGACCACCAGGGGGATAAAGTACAGCAGGGTCACAAAGCTGAGCATGGACAGGCTTTTGTGGTTTTCCCTGGCCATCCCCGGCAGGAACAGCAGCAGGGGCAGGGTCACCAGGGTCAGCAGGGTAATGGGGGTGCCCCCCAGGTAGCCGCCGGTGAGCAGGGACAGGAAGAACAGGAAATAGCTGGCCCAGGTAATGCGCCGCGCGTAATAGAGTTTGGTGCTCAGATTTTTGATCATGGTCGCCTTTTGGTCATCGCCGCCTATCCAGCCAGTTTCCCCGCCAGCTCCGCCAGGCGTCGCCCGAGGGCCTTGCAGAGCAGGATTTCCTCCCTGGAGAGGGGCCGGTTGTCGGTGCCCGCCACATGGGTGGGGCCGTAGGGGGTGCCGCCGCTGGTGGTGGTGTTCAGTTCCGGGTGGGTGTAGGGCAGGCCGGCGATGATCATGCCGTGGTGGAGCAGCGGCAGCATCATGGATACCAGGGTGGTCTCCTGGCCGCCGTGGAGGCTGGCGGTGGAGCTGAATACCGCCGCCGGCTTGCCCGCCAGGTCGCCGTTGAGCCACAGGCTGCTGGTGCCGTCGAGAAAGTATTTGAGGGGTGCCGCCATGTTGCCGAAGCGGGTGGGGCTGCCCAGAATCAGCCCGCCACAGCCGCGCAGGTCATCCAGGGAGCAGTACAGGTGGCCCTGGGGGGGGATGTCAGGGTCTGTGGCTTCGCAAGTGGGGGAAACCGGTGGCACGGTGCGCAGTCTGGCCTCCACGCCGCCAGTTTCCACCCCCAGGGCAATCTGCTCGGCCATCGCCGCGACACTGCCGTGGCGGCTGTAGTAGAGCACCAACACATAGGGTTTATCGCTCATAGGATCTGCAGCGCGTTTTGTGGCGGGCGGCCGAGGACGGCGCGGTTGCCATTCACCACGATGGGGCGTTCGATCAGCTTGGGGTGGGCGGCCATGGCCGTCAGCAGCTCGTCATCGCTGAGGTCTGGATTGGCGAGGTTCAATGTCTTGTAGGCGTCCTCCCCCTTGCGCAGCAGCTCCCTGGGGCTGATGCCCAGCTGTTTTACCAGCCTGGCGAGGGTGGCCTGGTCGGGAGGGGTTTCCAGGTAGAGGACGATGTTTGGGGTGATGCCGTGATCCTCGAGCAGGGCGAGGGTCTGGCGGGATTTGGAACAGCGGGGATTGTGATAGAGGGTTACCATGGGTTAGGGTACAGCACCTTGAGAACGGACACCGGCCATTGTAAAGCCATCAAACCATGGTGACCAGCGACCTGACCCCCAGCCAAAAACTGCGCCGCACTGCTTTCATCTGCTGGGGCTTTGTTCGCCATCTGGGTCAGCGCTACCAGCGGGACGGCTGCCGGGAGAGTGCCGCCGCCCTCACCTATATGAGCCTGTTCGCCGTGGTCCCCCTGATGACCCTGGTGTACTCGGTATTTTCCATGGTCCCGGCCTTTCAGGATCTTGGATCGCAGGTAAACAGCTTGATCTTCAGGTATTTCATTCCCGAGAGCGGGATGGAGATCCAGAGCTATCTGCTGGAATTTTCCGCCCAGGCCCGCAAGCTCAGCGCCGCGGGGGCGCTGATCTTGATCGTCACCTCCTACTTGATGCTGGCCAACATCGAGAAGACCTTCAACCGTATCTGGGGCAACCAGGGCAATCGCCGGGGCCTGTCCGGCTTTCTCCTCTACTGGGGCATCCTCAGCTTTGGGCCCCTGCTGGTGGGTATCGGCCTGGCCATGCACACCTATCTGGCATCCTTTCGGGTGATGGTGGACAGTATCGACACCCTGGGTCTGATGGGCCTGCTGCTGGCCTATCTTCCCTGGCTGTTGACCTGGATAGCCTTCACCCTGCTGTTTATCGCCGTGCCCAACTGCAAGGTGGCGGCCCGCCACGCCATCACCGGTGGGCTGGTGACCACCATTCTGTTCCAGCTGGCCAAGGGTGTCTTCGGCGCCATTGTCGCCAACACCGGTTTTCACAGCGTGTACGGCGTTTTTGCCATCCTGCCGCTGTTTTTGCTGTGGATTTACCTGTGCTGGATGATTACCCTGGCGGGTGCCGAGCTGGTGCGCTCCCTGGAGACCTTCGCCTCTTCCTACCGGGGATTTCGCCTCCCCGGCCTGGCGGGGCTGGTGATGGTGATCTGGCTGTCCTGGAGCAGGCAGCAGCAGGGCCGCACCGTTTCCGAGAGGGACATGCTGGAGGCCGGCCTGGAGCAGCAACAGTGGCTGATGCTGCGGGATCTGTTGCTTGGCAACCACTACCTGGAAGTGACCAGAAGCAACCACTATGTGTTGACCCGGGATGTGACCCAGGTCACCCTGTGGGAGCTGATCCAGCTGTTTGGTGAAAACTTCACCAAGGCTCAGCCCAACTCCTCCGCCCGCCATCTGGCGGCCTACCCCTGGGCGGCGACCCTCGACCAGCTGGTCAACCGGGCCGGCGATCAGGCGCGGGAAATTTTCACCGTCACCCTGGGTGACCTGTTCAACACCCCCGTCGACGGGGTTAAGGATGCCGGTAGTTGAAGATGTTACAGACCCCCAAAAAACTGATGACCCTGACGTTGAGCGCGGTGCTGCTGGCGGCGTGCGGGGGGGCGGATCCCGGGCCCGCCCCATCCTTGCCCGCCAACCCGGAGGGCAGGCCGGTATTTGTCAATTACTGGGCCGAGTGGTGTGCCCCCTGTCGGGAGGAGATTCCGGAGCTCAACGAGTTCGCCGCTGCCAACCGGGGCAGGATGGTGCTCTACGGCGTCAATTTCGATGCCGCCAGCGGGGACGAGCTGCGCCGTCAGGAGCTTGCCCTGGGGATCGAGTTTCCCACCCTGGAAGTGGACCCGGGGATTGCCCTCGGCCTGCCACTGCCCATGGTGTTGCCGGTGACCCGGGTGCTCGACGGCGACGGCAAGCTGATTACCCAACTCGCCGGGGTGCAGACCCTGGCCACCCTGGAGGAAGCCTTGGCCCTGGCCCTGGAAGAGGGGGAAAAGCAGCCATGACCACAGTCAAGGGCTGGGTATCCGGCAAGGTACAGGGGGTGTGGTTCCGCAAATACCTACAGACCGAGTGCCTGAAGCTGGGGTTGAGGGGCTACGCCCGCAACCTGCCCGACGGCCGGGTCGAGGTGCTGCTGTGGGGTGCGGAAGAGGCTGTTGCCAAGGGCAAGCTGGCGGTTGCCAGGGGCTCCCCCGGGTCCAGGGTCAGCGACGTGTTGTGGCAGGAGCTCCACAGCGAGGTTGATTGTCAGGGCTTCGAGGTGCTCTAGCGGCGACCGCTGGGGCAGGTTACGGCAACTGCTCGAACAGCGACCGCAGGCCACCCCCCCAGGCCCTGGCGAGTTTGGTGAAGTAGGGGTCATTGGGCTCCAGGCGCTCCATTTTCACCGTCATGCTGTCCAGTTTGTAGATCACCATGTCGATGGGCATGCCCACCGACAGGTTGGAGTGCATGGTGGAGTCGTAGGAGATCAGGGCACATTTCATCGCCTGGTTGAGGGGGGTTTCCATGGTGATGATGCGGTCGAGAATGGGCTTGCCGTACTTCGACTCGCCGATCTGGAAGAAGGGAGTATCCCTGCTGGTGCAGATAAAGTTGCCCTCGGGATAGATATGGTACAGCTCCGGTGGCTGGCCCTTGAGCTGGCCCCCCACCAGCAGGTTGCTGGAGAAATTCACCCCGCCGACGGGATTCTCGTCGCGGTAGTGTTTTTCGGTGGTGGTGAGGCAGGTGCCCACCAGCTCGGCGATATCGAACATGCTGTCGCAGGTGTAGAGGGTGTGCTCCTCCTGGCGGGCAATCTGCTGCTTGAGGAGATTGATTACCCGCTGGGAGGTGGCCAGATTGCCCGAGGTGGCAAGCATCACCACCCGCTCGCCGCCATTGGCGAAGGTGAACAGCTTGGGGAAGGTGGCTATCTGGTCGATTCCCGCATTGGTGCGGGTGTCCGCGGCCATTATCATGCCTTCATCGAGGACCATGCCGACGCAGTATGTCATAGGGAAAACTCATCAAGGGCCGGGATCCGCGGATTTTAAGGTGCCCGGCCTGGAATAGCTACAGAATCAAGGGGCAGGGCCTCTGGTGTCGAGGACAGAGTATGGCGGACGAGGCGATGGACAGGGAGTGGATGGCCCGGGCCCTGGCACTGGCGGCCCGAGCCGCGAGCCTTGGCGAGGTGCCGGTGGGTGCCCTGGTGGTGCGGGATGGTGTGGTCCTGGGGGAGGGGTACAACCACCCCATTGGCGCCTGCGACCCCAGCTGTCACGCCGAGATTCACGCCCTGCGGGAGGCCGCCCGCCACCAGGCAAACTACCGTCTGCCGGGCACCACCCTCTATGTAACCATCGAGCCCTGCACCATGTGTGTCGGCGCCATGATTCACGCCCGGGTCTCCCGCCTGGTGTTCGGCGCCCGGGAGCCCAGGGCCGGGGCGGTGGTCAGCCGGCTGAATCTGCTCGACCAGAGCCACTACAATCACCAGCTCAGCTGGAGCGAGGGGGTGCTGGCGGAGGACTGCGCCCAGGTGCTGAAGGCATTTTTCCGCAGTCGGCGAAAATAGACGGCGCCAGCGCGCGGGCTTTCATAGTTGACGACTATGGATCTCATGAGGATTATTGGATTTAAATATAAATAAGAATGGTTATCATTTGCCTGTAGAGCAATACCCCTCGGGAGACAGCAAATGACCAAGACCATCAGTTTCGCGACCCTGCACTTTGCGACCGCCTTCACCGTCGCCTACCTGATGACCGGCAGCGTCGTCATCGGTGGTGCCCTGGCGCTGGTGGAGCCGGCGGTAAACACGGTGGTCTTTCATTTCCACGAGAAGTTCTGGACTCGCCGGCGGGCAGCATCGCCGAGGGTCGGCGAGGCCTGTACCACCTTTTAACCCGGCCCAGATTCAGCCGGCGGAATGAATGGCGCTGCCCGGTGGGCCTTGGGGTGCGCCATCGCCCGCTGGTATTGGCCTAGGTTTTTACCGGCCTCTTCTGCAGCTTGCGTTGCAGGGTGCGGCGGTGCATACCCAGGATCCGCGCGCTGGCGGAGATATTGCCGCCGTTGTCCGCCAGTACCCGCTGGATATGCTCCCACTCCAGGCGGTCCACCGAGGGTGGCGACGGGGGGAGTGCCACGTCCGGATTGCCCTCCGAGCTGCCGAAGGCTTCGATAATGTCTGTCGCCGAGGCGGGCTTGCACAGGTAGTTGACAGCCCCCAGCTTGATGGCCTCCACCGTGGTGGGGATGCTGGAGTAGCCGGTGAGGACGACGATCTGCACCGCGGGGGCAACGGCTTTCAGTTGGGCGATCAAGTTGAGGCCGGAGGAGTGCTCCAGTTTCAGGTCGAGGATCACCCGCTGCGGCGGTGATAGCCGGCACTGGTGCAAGGCCGAGTCCTCGTCGCGGGCCACGGCTGCAGGGCAACCCCGGCGGCCCAGGGTGCGGGCCAGCACCTGGGCAAAGGCCTCGTCGTCATCGACAATCAGGTAGCTGGGGTGATCAGTCATGGCCGGCCCCCATGGGCAGGGTCACCCTGGTGGTGGTGCCCTCGACCCCCGGCTCCAGGCTGATGGTGCCGCCGTGTCTGGCGAGGATCGAGCGGGCCAGGAACAGGCCCAGGCCGAGGCCCGCTGGCTTGTCGCTGCGCAGGGGCCGGTGGCCGGTAATGGCAGTGTTGATGCCGTCCCCGTAATCGCGGATGCGCAGCTCCACCTGTTGCCCGGTCCAGGTCACCGCGATATCCACCCGCTGGGGGCTGGCGTCGGCGGCATTGTTGAGCAGGTTGTGAATGGACGCCGTCAGCGCCGGGTGAAAGGCCATGGTGGCGGGCCTGGCGGAGCCATCGACGGCAAAGGTGGCCACCACATCCGGACGCATCACCAGCCAGTCTTCCACTAACTCGCGAAAATAGCTCTCGACATCCGCGCTGCGCAGGCCGGCATCGGAATGGCTGCGGGCGGTGCCCGCGAGTTTTTGCAGCGTCCGCTGGCAGCGGTCGACCTGGGTGGCAACCAGTGTCAGATCGGCACTGAGTTCCGGGTCGAGTGTGGCCAGATCCCGCTGCCGCCAATCATCGCTGATCAGTTTGATGGTATTGAGGGGGGTGCCGAGTTCGTGGGCGGCGCTGGCGGCCAGGGTGGCCACCGCCAGCAGTTGCTCATCCTCCAGTTGTTGCTGCTGCTGGCGGCTGAGGGAGCGGTCCTGTTCGGCGATGGTTCTGGCCATGCGTTTGACAAAATAGGCGATCAGCAACGCACTGACCATGAAATTCAGCCACATCCCCATCAGGTGCAGATCGGCGCCGTTGCGGGACTGCGCCGCGATGCCGTGGTCCAGTGTGGAGTGCGGGGCCAGGGCGGGAAGGGGAAGATGCCAGAACAGCAGTGCCGTATAACTGGCCAGACAGATCAGCCCGACCAGCCAGGTGAGGGTGGGGGGCAGGGTGATGGCGGCGATGGTGATGGGTACCAGCAGGTAGGAAACAAAGGGGTTGGCGGCACCCCCGGTGTGGTACATCAACAGGCAGAAAATCGCGATATCCACCAGCAGATGGCCAAAAAATTCCCCCTGGGTGATGGCGACGGTGCGGTAGCTGCGCCGCCAGGTAAAGCCCAGGATCACTACCGACAGGGCAAGCAGGGCGGCAACGGATAGCCATTGCAGCTGGATATCCATGCGCTGCACCAGGTATAGCCCGACCACCATGCCCGCCAGGGGGATGAGGCGGATCAGGCACAGAGTCCTCAGGTTCTGGTGGGTGGCGAGCTGGGCTGGGGGCTGGTCCATAGGGGGTGGCGGCGTTGGATTAGGTGCAATGATGTCCTATTTGGTGCGGTAATTGCACCCCCCCAGGGGCCAATTCGGTGCGCTCGGGCCCGCTTTGCCAGACAGGCCCCGGACAGTGGCCCCCCGCCCCATACTGGCGGAGTTGGCACGGATGTTGATTGTCCTGAGGCCAATAGGCGTGCCCCTTGCCGCCGTCCTATGGAGTGTTGCCATGCTGTCCTCATTTCCGGTCGCGCCTCTTAGCCCGCCGCCTGCGGTGGCGCTGACCGCCACTGTTTACCCACCCCTGGGTGATGCGACCCTTGTCTGAGGCCGCCACCCCGTCCGTTCGGGTCATGCTGGTGGATGACAACCCGGATCGCGCCCAGCTGGTGGAGGAGCGGCTGTGGGGGTCGGGCTTCGACGTGGTGTCGGTGATCCCCTCCGCCACCGGCCTGCTGTTCCAGATCGAGCAACACAGCCCGGACGTGGTACTCATCGACCTGCAATCCCCGGACCGGGACGTGCTGGAGAGCCTGGCCATCGTCAACCACCACAACCCCAGGCCGGTGGTGATGTTCACCCAGCAGGACGACCCCGACTATATCAACCAGGCGGTCAACGCCGGCATCAGCACCTACCTGGTGGGAGATATTGACCCCGCCCATGTCAAGCCCATCATCGATGTTGCCCTGGCCCAGTTCCGCGCCTTTCAGTCCCTGCGCAACGAACTCAACAGCACCCGAGTCCAGCTGGAGGACCGCAGGGTGATCGAGCAGGCCAAGGGCCTGCTGATGGCCCACCAGAAAATGACCGAAGAGGAGGCCCACCGGATGCTCAATAAACTGGCCATGGACAACAATCAGCGCCTGCCGGATGTGGCGCGCACCGTGCTGGCAACCCTATCCCCCAAGGGTGGAGGTAAAACAAAATGACGAGTCACCGGCAACTGCCGCCACCAGAGAAGGAAAGGCTCAAGCTGGGCTTTATGCGCCTCACCGACAGCGCCCCCCTGGTGCTGGCGAAGGAAGCGGGACTGTACCAGCGCTATGGCCTGGAGGTGGACCTGGTGCGGGAGGTGTCCTGGGCCAATCTGCGGGACAAATTGGTGGTGGGCCACCTGGATGCCGCCCAGCTGCTGGCGCCACTGCCGATGATGACCAGCCACGGCGCCGGCGGCATGCGCGCCAACCTGCTCACTGGCCTGTCCCTCAGTCTCAACGGCAATGCCGTGACCCTGTCCTGGGCGCTGTGGGAAAAGCTCAGCGGCGGACGCCATCGGGACCCGGTCACCATGGCCCGCGCCCTGAAGGCGCATATCGCCGACCGCAGTGACAACCCCTTGATCACCCTGGCCACGGTGCACCTGTTTTCCATGCACACCCTGCAGCTGCGGATGTGGCTGGCGGCCGGGGGGCTGGACCCGGATCACGACCTGCGCATCATTGTGCTGCCGCCGGAGCAGATGTGCGACAGCCTGGCGCGGGGTATCATCGACGGCTTTTGCGTGGGTGAGCCCTGGAACACGGTGGCAGTGCAGCAGGGTATCGGCGCCATTGCCGCCACCGGCTACGAGATTTGGAACAATGCCCCGGAGAAGATTCTCGCGGTCACCGAAACCTGGCACAACCACCATCCCGCCAGCCACCTGCGGCTCCGCCTGGCCCTGATGGAAGCCTGCCAGTTGCTCCGCGACCCCGAGCAGAAGCTGGCGGTGGCGGAGCTGCTGAGCCAGCCCCACTACCTGGATTTGCCGGTGAAAAACCTGCTGCCTTCACTGACCGGGCAGTTGGTCATCGCCAGGAATATTCCCCCGCTGACGCTGCCGGACTTCCATGTCTTCAGCCGCTATCAGGCTGGGTTTCCCTGGCGCTCCCAGGCCCAGTGGATGGTGCGCCACAGCGCCGCCCTGCTGGGCAAGCCCATCGACGAGGCCAGCTGCCGGGCCCTGGTGCAGCAGGCCTACCGCCCGGACCTGTACCGGGAGGCCGCCCGCTACCTGGATCTCCCTACGCCGGACCGGGACAGCAAGCCGGAGGGAATCCACAGGGGAACCTGGGAGTTTCAGCCCGGTATCGAGATGGGGCCAGATTTGCTGCTGGGCGGTGAGGGTGATATCACTGTGGACTAATCTGGCCCGAGCGATTTGCCAAGGCATCGTCGCTCACACTGCAAAGTCGGTAGCCTGCCAGCGAATGGAGAAATGGCTCGGGTGGGTTGTCTGGGGCAGAGGGGCGAGGGCAGGACACTGACACACAAATCCGTTAGTTGGGCTACCCGGTGGTCAGGTTGGCGGGCCAGGTCGCCAACTGCCGCTCTCATTTCCGAATTCTGTGTAATTGCGGGTCCTTATTGTTGATTTGGGCCGACCTGCGGCTGCCGGCTACCTGCCCTCAAATTTCAAGATTTCCACCTGACTTTGTGCCAGAAACCTGAAGGGAAGAATGCTGGTGCCGACTCCACTGGAGGTGAACAGAATTCGTTGTTGATCTCTGTGGAAACCGCATTGGCCGCTCCGGGGCGCATTGGTTGGCGCCCAGAGAATTCCCAGCAGTGGTGCCCGGAGCTGACCGCAGTGGGTGTGGCCGGCAAGAAAAAATCCTCCCCGTCGCCACTGGAACACGCCGCCGGGGTCATGGGTGATGGTGACTTGGGGCAGCCCAGAGCATTCCCCCGGGAACTCGATGTACCTGTCGTGACCGGTGAAGTGATCGCCAATGCCTCTGACGCACAGGGGTTTTTCGGAATCAGCGACGACCCTCACCTCGTTTTCCAGTATCTTGCGGCCCTGAGACGCCAGCCCCCGTTGCCAGGCACTTCTGTCGGTCCAGGTTTCGTAATTGCCGAGCACCAGGAAAACCGGTGAATCGATTCCCTTCAGGGAGCGGGAAAATCTGTCGATAAACAGTGTCAGGTTCGCCCCGGACAAGTCCGCCTGGGAGTAATCCCCCAGCAGAAAGACATAATCCGGGTTGGCTTCGTCAATCTTCCCCACAAGATCACTCCAGCCGTCAAATGCCCTGTCGTTGTTTTGCAGATGCAGGTCGCTGACTATGGCGAAGGAGTAACCGGCGAGGTTTTGCAGCTGGGGATGGGCGCCGGAATCGACCGGGACCACGGTGATTTTTGTTGCGGTTGAGTTAAGCGCAACCGCCACGAGGACAAGGATAAGGATTGCTGTTGACAGCAAAACGCGGTGGATAGACAGCATCCTTGGTGGAGGTCGAATCGGACCTGGCGTTGTGAAAGCCCCATGCTCCACTATTTGTTCACCGCGTATTTGCTGGTGGGAAAGGTGCCGTTTGACCTGGCCATCACAGTCAAGTTCACTCCTCGGGGCGATGATTGCCAGACATTTCCTGTCGTCACCTGGATGCCCGAAGTGGAGCCTGACGGGGGCGATGCCAATGATCGGTGTCCTTGTCCGGGAGGCGGCCGAGGGCAATAATTTCTGCCAGGGTCCGGGCTTCGCTCCTCAGTGGAACCGGCAAGCAGCATGGCACAAAAAACCCCGCCGCGGCGGGGTTTTCCTTGTCAATCATCCGCTGGCTAAATCAGGCCACGTCGACGATCAGTTCCGCGGCGATTCGCTTGCCATCCTCTGCTGACTTCTGGAAGGACGCAATCTGATCGAAGTTCATGTAGCGGTAGATCTCCGCCGCCATGGAGTCGAGCTGGCTGGCGTATTCCAGGTATTCCGCCGGGGTGGGCAGGCGGCCGAGGATGCCGCCCACGGTGGCCAGTTCCGCCGAGGTGAGATAGACATTGGCGCCATCCCCAAGGCGGTTGGGGAAGTTCCTGGTGGAGGTGGACAGCACTGTCGACTTGGGAGCCACCCGGGCCTGGTTGCCCATGCACAGGGAGCAGCCGGGCATCTCGGTGCGGGCCCCGGCCTTGCCGTAGATGCTGTAGTAACCCTCTTCCATCAGGGTGTGCTCGTCCATGCGGGTGGGCGGGCAGATCCAGAAGCGGG
>CAZWUP010000082.1:0-10748 GCA_964637045.1 uncultured Porticoccaceae bacterium
TGACCGACGATCTCGTCGGCATGGCGGCCGGAACCGGCGCGATAGGTGTAGTTCTCGGCGTCCCCGTCCAGGACCGGGATGAGCAGCGTCTCGGCCTGGATGAGTTCGCGCGCCCGGTCGGCGACCAGCTGCAGCACGCGGTCCAGATCGAGCTGGCTGCCGACCGCCTGGGCGGTCTCCTTGAGCAGCATACTCCCGGGCTGCCAGGACTCCCCCGAGGCGGCGCGGATATAGCTGTGGTGGTCCTGGAAACGGCCGGCGGCTTTGTTGAGGCCATTGCCAGCACAGAGCTCGGCGATGGTTCTCACCAAATCTTCGAAGTCTTCACTCTCGTCACTGGTCAGGTGGCCCTGGCTGTCCACCAGCTCGAGAATGGTGTGCAGCTTGGCCAGACGGGCACCCAGGTCGTCGACAAGCGCGTCGAGCCCGCTGTCATCGGTGCCAAAGATTGCCGCCCTGGCCTCGCTCATCATGGCGTCGGTAACTTCAAACTGGGGGGCGCCGACCCACTCACACAGAGTCTCGGCGTCCGCTGTCTTGTCTGGCACCAGGGACAGCAGAATTCCGTAGGCCCGCCACAGACCGAGGGGGTAGGCCTTGGCCACCTCGGCACCGCCATCGAGGAGGGTTTTCAACTGGCGCTCAACCGCGGCGAGCAGCCGCAGGCGCACGGGATTAAAGGCCAACTGGTGGGCCAGAAAGCCCTTGGCCACATGCTCCACCAAGGTCCAGTAGCGGGTCTCCGCCTCGGAGACAAAAATCAATTTCAGCTTGCCGGCAACCTTGACCAGAATTTCCGCGCCCTTGTCCTGGTCGCGGCCGCGGAGAATTTCCAGCAGTCCCATCTGATACAGTTGCTTGAGCTTTTTGAGGGCGGCCATGGCCTCGTCGTTCAACTCGGAGCGGCCCTGAAAGCGGCTGCCCGGCGGCCACTGGTGGTGTTTCACCATCTGGAATTCATAGAGCGGCGGCAGGCCCTGAATACGGCGCAGCACCGCCAGCTCCGGCATGAACAAAAATGGCGTGGCGACATCGAGTTGATGAAAAACCTTGAACAGACCGGGATACACATCGAGGATCGCCGACAGCTCGGGCTGGAAGGTCAGGGGGCTGTTGCCCCTGTCGATAATGAAATTGACGGTTTTCTTGAACTCTTCCACCAACACCACCGCCGCCTCCAGCTCCAGCAAACGGCAGACGCCAGCGAGCTTGTTGAGCAGGTCGGTCAGGGGATCCTGTTCGATGGGCTCGTTAAACAGAAACGAGGATATTTCCTCCGCCAGGGTTGACACCTCAACCTGCAGGGTGGCGGCTATTTCAGTGGTAATGCCGGACATCTGAGAGCCATCTCCATTATTCTGCCAACAACCCGGAATCTTGATTGTGTTCAAGCACCCCTGTTCCTTTGCCAGTCGTCACAATAGGCGCAACATACTACAATTTTGCCGGCAGACATAGCCCGGGGCAGCTTTCCAAGGGCTTGGCGGGGGGCCTGGCGGCCTCTTACTCCCCCTCCCAGAGGGCTTGCCCGCCGCATTGGGCGCCAATCCGCCCCAGCAGTGTCTGGTGGGCGGCGAGTTCAGCGGGCCCGGCCCGCACCACTGGCACCGGCGGCCGATCCGCAGGCAGGCGCCTGATGCCGCGATCTTCGCCGGCGGTTGACCCGGCGGAGTCCTTGCGCAACACCAGGTCCACCTGGCCCCCGGTCATCGCCAGATAGACCTCGGCGAGAATCTCGGCGTCGAGCAGGGCGCCGTGGAGATCCCGCTGGGAGTTGTCCACCCCGTAGCGCTTGCACAGGGCGTCGAGGTTGTTTTTCTGGCCTGGATGGAGCTGGCGGGCCATCGCCAGGGTATCCACCACGGTGCAGTGGTCCTGAACTTTACCGAACCCCTGGCCGAGCTTGGCCAGTTCGTGATTGAGGAATCCGACGTCGAAGGGGGCGTTGTGAATCACCAATTGGCCGCCGCGGACAAAGGCGAGAAATTCGTCGGCCACCAGGCGAAACACCGGCTTGTCGGCGAGGAAGTCGAGACTGATGCCGTGGACCTGCTGGGCACCCTCGTCGATCTCCCGCTGGGGATTGATGTAGCGGTGGAAATGCCGCCCGGTGGGCTTTCGGTTGATCAATTCGATGCAGCCAATCTCGATGATACGGTGGTCCTGGCTGACCTCGATGCCCGTGGTTTCGGTGTCCAGTACAATCTGCCTCATGGGTTCTCCTGCTCGTCAACTGCCCTGTTCCCCAGGGTGTCGGCACTATCATTGTTGCGGCGGCGGCCATCGCCCTCGCCCGTCCCGGTTGAGGGGTTGCCACAGCCCATGTTCCCCGCCACTCTCAGTGTCCGTTCTTGTTGGACTCAACCGGCGACTTGGAGGCCAATTTTACCGGATTAATGGCTTTCGCCAGCCACTCCGGGCGACCGCGAACAGGCCGCAAGCGCATTTTTTTGGCGACGATAACATAGTAGCCACCGAGGGGAAGGCGCAGGGTGCGGCACAGGCGATCGAAAAAACTCAGGCTGTGCAACACCCGCTGGGATTGCAGGGGAGGCCGACAGGCGCCGTAGTGGACGATCTCCGGCTGAAACCCCAACAGCCGCAACCAGTCGCTGATCCGGCCGGCGGACAGGCAGCGGCACTGCCACACCACACCGAGGCGAAACAGCCTGGCAAAGACCCGCACCAAACCAAACCAACTCCAGGGACTGAAACCCACGATAACAATGCTGCCATAAGGCAGCACCACCCTGCCGGCCTCCTTCAAGGCCTCGTGGGGAAATTCGCAAAAATCCAGCACATGGTGCAGTACCGCCACATCCACCACCGAGCTCGGCAGCGGCAGGGCGTCATAATCGCCCACGGCAGCGACACCCTCCCCCGCCCAGGGGGCGATGACAAACTGGTGGAGCTGGCTGCCCCCCGCCAGCCCCACGGGCGAGTCGAGAACCCGTAACAGCATGGCCCGGTAGCCCGTGGTTTGGCTCATTACCTCGGCGACGGTATCCTGCTCCTCGGCCAGCAGATAAGCGCCGAATGCCGTGTCCCGCCACATCGCGAGCCGGCGGGCCTGGTCAGCGGGGTCCAGCTCTCCCGGCCCCGGAGCTTGGTTGCCGGTCAGACCATTGAACCCTTTGCCCATATCCCTACCCGAAGTGACTAATCGCGGATTGGGCTTTATGATGGGACATTAGACCCAGTGACACAACAGCAGGCATCATGACAGTAGAAATATTCAGAATCCCCGCCTTTAGCGACAACTACCTCTGGGTGGCCGTGGGGGCCAATCAGCAGGCCCTGGTGGTGGACCCGGGGGACGCCACACCCATCGAGGCATTCCTCGCCGCCAGGGGACTCACCCTCGCGGCAATTCTGGTGACCCATCACCACCCGGATCACACCGGCGGCGTCGACCAGTTGGCAGCGGCCCATGGATGCCCGATCTACGGGCCGCAATCTGCCCGCATCCCCCAGGTGACCCATATCCTGGCGGAGGGCGACGCCCTGGAGGTGCTCGGCTGCACCTTCAGCATCCTGGAGGTCCCCGGCCACACCCTGGACCACATCGCCTATTTCAGCGTCGACGCCGACGAGCATCCGGTATTGTTTTGCGGGGACACCCTCTTTGCCGGCGGCTGCGGGAGGCTGTTCGAGGGCACCCCGGCCCAGATGCTGAGCTCCCTCGGCAAACTCGCCACCCTGCCCCAGGACACCAGGATCTACTGCGCCCACGAATACACCCTGGCCAACCTCAGGTTTGCCGACGCGGTGGAACAGGACAACTCCGAGCTCCAGCAACGCCTGGCCGAGGTGAGCCGCATGCGCGACCGGGGTGAACCCACTGTCCCGTCAACCCTGGCCCAGGAACTGGCCACCAACCCCTTTATGCGGGCCACAGCCCCTTCGGTGAGGGCCGCCGCAACCAGCCGCCTGGGCCACCCCCCTGCCGACGCCGCGGAAACCTTTGCCGCCATCCGGAGCTGGAAGGACAATTTTTGACGAACCCTATTGACAAAACCCCTACGCGGTTGAAGCTTGCCCTTTACCCGGACCGGCATCCGGGTTAGAATCCGGGGCCTTACAAAGACAGAATCTTTGCATGAAGCTATCAACGATCGCGTCCACCGCCGTTGTATTGCTGGTAGCCAGTGGTTGCGCACAGCAACAACAGCTATCGGAAAGCACCACGACGACCGACGAGACGTCCACAGCCCAGCGCAAGCACTCATCCCTGTTCGTCCCCTTTTCGACCTGGAAGACAACCAAGCAGCCCGCTGCTGGTCGCGGCAAGAGCACTCCCGCGGCACACACCAGCGAGGATATCTGGCCCCTGTTGACCTCTCAGCTGGGCTTCGCCCACGATGTTCCAGACCGGAAAATCGCGCCCCAACTGGAATGGCTCGACGGCAACCAGGAGTACTTTGACCGCACCCTGGCCCGCGCCAACCTGTACATGCCCTATGTGCTGGAACAGGTGCTGGAAGCGGGACTGCCCGCGGAAGTGGCACTGCTGCCGTTTATCGAAAGCGCCTACAACCCCTTTGCTTTTTCCCCCAGCGGCGCCTCCGGCCTGTGGCAGTTTATTCCCGCCACCGGCAACGAGTTCGGCCTGCACCAGACCCAGGGCTACGAGGGGCGCAGGGATATCGTCAAGTCCACCGGCGCGGCCATCAGCTATCTGCAGCAACTGAACACCATGTTTGAGGGGGATTGGCTGCTGACCTTTGCCGCCTATAACGGTGGGCCCGGCACCGTCCAGCGGGCAATCGAGGCCAATCAGCGCGCAGGCCTGGCCACCGATTTCTGGTCCCTGAGCCTGTCCGACGAAACCAAACGCTATGTGCCGCGCCTGGTGGCGCTATCCAAGGTGATTACCCAACCCGACAGGTTTGCCATTGAGCGCCTGGCCATCCCCAACAAGCCCTCCTTCGATATCGTCGAGCTGGAGCGCCCCCTGGACCTTGCCCAGGCGGCGAAGATTGCCGGGATCTCCTCCGAGCACCTGCACCAGCTCAACCCCGAATACACCCGCTGGGCGACCCCGCTCCACGGCCCCCACCGCCTGCTGTTGCCCACCGAGGTATCGGCCACCTTCCTCGACAACCTGGCAAAGGCTCCGCGCACCAGCTGGCAGCCCACCGCGGAGTACCAGATCCGCAAGGGCGATACCCTGGCGCAGATCGCCCGCAATCACAAGGTGTCGGTTCAGGAGCTTGCGGCCCTCAATCAGATGGGTACCGGCGACCTTTTGCGCATCGGCCAGAAACTCCGCATACCGGGAGCCGGCGCAGCTGCCGTCGCATCATTTGGGCAGCCATCCCCGGCCACCTACCAAGTCAAACCCGGCGACAGCCTGTGGTCCATCGCCAGGGCCAACCAGGTGGCAGTGGAGGACCTGCGCAGCTGGAACCAACTCGACGGCAACAGTGTGTTGCGGCCCGGCCAAACCCTCAAACTAAACAAAGCCAAGACCACTGTTGCCAGCAACAACTATCAGGTGGTGCAGGGGGACTCCCTGTACAATATTGCCAGGCGCTTCAATGTCAATTTGCAGGACCTGCTGGCGTGGAACGACCTCAGCACCCGGGCGCCAATCAAGCCGGGGCAGCGGCTAAAGATCTATTCGGCGAACTGATTGTTTTCGGGCCGGCATGCCAATGGCCAATCCCTGGACACAAAAAAACCGGCAGACCTGGCTGCCGGTTTTTTTGTGTCGCGCTGTTACTTGCGCCTTTTGATCTCGGCGCTGGCGACCAGGGTCTCCAGGTAGGCAAGGTATTCCCGTTGGCCGTTCAACTGTGCCAGGGACAGCTGCATGGCCTTGCGCTCCTCCTGGGACAGCGCCTGGGCGCCACCTTCGCCGATCTCGGAGAGGGTGTATACATAGACCTCATCGCCGCCGGCGACCATGTCGTGGACGGGCAATGAAGCGGTCGTAGGATGCCGGAATACGGCACTGCCCAGCTCGGGATTGAGCCGCTGGTCAAAGCGCAGGGCACCGGTCACGGTTTCCACCTGGAGATCTTCTTCCGCCGCGATGGCATCCAGCGTCTCGCCCGCACGCAACCGGGCCAGCACCTGCTCCGCCAGGGCGACGAGTTGACGCTGCCTTTTCTGCTCCCCCAGGGTGGCGGCAATTGACGCCTTCACCGCCTCCAGCGCAGGCCTGTGGGAGGGAATAAGTTCCTTGAGCTTGATCACCAGATAGCGGTCGGCGCCCAGCTCAATGACCTCGCTGGCATAGCCGTGTTCGAGTACATCTTCGCTAAAGGCCGCGGCGATCACTTGGGGGTGGGCGGCGATGCCCTCGCCGCCCGCCCGGGTAAATGCCTCGCTGACCCCAAGGGGCAGATCGAGCACCTCGGCGGCAGCGGCGAGGGAGTCCACGCTGTAGGTCTCATCCTTGAGGCGATCGAGCATGGCCGGCATCGCGTCCATGGCCAATTCCCGCCGCAACTCTTCCGCCACCTGCTGTGGATTCAGTTCGGCACTGGCTGCCGCGGACTCCGACCTGTCGACAACCTTGATCAAGTGGATACCGCTTTCGCTAACCACGGGCTCCGACACCGCGCCCGGCTCCAGCTCGGCAATGGCCTCAGCAAAACCCTCCGGCAGGGCATCCGCAGTGAAGGTTCCCAGGTCGCCACCCAGGCCGGCACTGCCAAAATCAGTGCTGTACTCCCCCGCCAGATCGGCAAACGCCTCCCCTGCCGCCAGCCTGGATTGCACCTCCGCCAGCTTGTCGTCGCCCTCCTCGATCAGGATATGGGCCAGCCTCCAGGTGGTGACCGCCTCCGCCGCGCTTTGCTGCTGGCTCTCGATTCGGGCCGCGACCTGATCCTCGTCGACCGCAACTGCCGCGGCCAGAACCGCCGGGCTGAGCTCGATATAGTCGAGGATGACCTTGTCGGGCTCGACGAAGTCGTCGCCGTGGCTGTCGTAGTAGGCGGCAATTTCGGCATCGCTGACGGCCACCTCCCCGGCATCATCGCCGGCGAGACGCACATAGGTGTAGGTGCGCTGCTGCAGCGCCAGACGGCCGAAGGCGTCCACCTGGTGGGCTGTTATCAGGCCGCTGGCCTGGATGCCAACATTGAGCTGATTGGCCAGCATCTCGCTTTTGACCAGGGCCTGGTAATCCCTGGGGGTATAACCCATGCGGCTGAGCTGGTATTCGTAGAAGGCCGGATCGAAACGTCCGCCCTGCTGGAAGTTTTCGCTGTTGACGATGATGTCGGTAAAGGTCTGATCCGGCACCACCATACCCGCGTCCCGCGCGGTGGCAACCAGCAAGCGCTGGCGGATCAGGAAATCGAGCACAGGCGCTCGCAACAACTGGTCGTCCACCGTCAGGGGGTCGATATCCGTGAAGCGCTCGAGAATCTGCTGCTTTTGCATCTCGATGCCCCGCAGCACCTCCAGCTCGGTAATTTTATCGCCGTTCACGGTGGCTACCTGATCCACCGCGGAACCGGATACGAAGAGGGACTCTACACCCCAGAACGCGAAGGGAATAATGATGATGGCGACAAGGATGGTGGCGGTAAAGCCGCGGATATTGTCCCTGAAATCTTGCAGCATTGCGTTGCCTTGTGGATACCACAGTTACAAAAAGGGCGCACCGAGATGCGCCCTGTTGAGACTACACGGAAAGCTGTCAGTTCACAGCGTCTTTCAGCGCCTTGCCAGCCTTGAAGCCGGGCACATTGGCCGCGGCAATCTGGATTTCCTGTCCACTTTGCGGATTTCTTCCGGTACGCGCGGGTCTGTGCTTCACGGAGAAGGTACCAAAACCCACCAGGGAAACCTGATCACCCTTTTTCAATGCGCCGGTGATCGCCTCAAGAACAGAATCCAGAGCCCTACCTGCTGAGGCCTTGGAAATATCCGCGCCATCAGCAATGGCATCAATCAACTCTGATTTGTTCACACTATACCCCTTGTTGTTAAGTTGAGCCGCTCAGTCCGCGACTGAAGGCTTATTACACACCGACGACGCCAGAGGGCGCCGTTGGCAAAGACGCTTTATACCAACCGCGCCCCCGGCAGGTCAAGTAGACTCTGATTTCAGTGGGCACTAATTCTGCTGTCGGCGGTTTCATCGGGAACCGTGCCGCCCCCCGGAGCCTCCTTTTCGTACTCCGCATCCGACAGCGGTTTGGGCATGAATTCCAGGGCCAGCTCCAACACCTCCTCGATCCACTTCACCGGACGAATGTCCAGGTCGGCCTTGATGTTGTCGGGGATGTCCTTGAGGTCCCGCTCATTGCCCTGGGGAATCAGCACGGTTTTGATGCCACCCCGGTGAGCTGCCAGCAACTTCTCCTTGAGACCGCCAATCCGCAGCACCTGGCCGCGGAGGGTGATCTCCCCGGTCATGGCCACGTCGGCGCGCACCGGTACCCCGCTGAGCACGGAGACAAAGGCGGTGCACATGGCAACCCCGGCACTGGGACCATCCTTGGGGGTAGCGCCCTCCGGCACATGAATATGGAGGTCGTACTTGCTGTGGTAGCTTCTGGGGATACCCAGCTGCTGGGAGCGGCTTCTGACCACGGTGCGGGCCGCCTGGATGGATTCCAGCATCACCTTTTCCAGCAACCCGGTGCGGAAAATCTCCCCTTTGCCCGGCACCGCCGAGGCCTCGATGGTCAGCAGCTCGCCACCCACGGAGGTCCACGCCAGGCCGGTAACCTGACCGATCTGATTGTCTTCCTCGGCGCGGCCATAGTCGAATTTCCGCACCCCCAGCAGGTCTTCCAGATTGTCCACATCGACCTGGTAGGTCGCTGCGCCACCGTCCTTGACGTGAATGGTCAGCACCTTGCGACAAATCTTGGCGATCTCCCGCTCCAGACCGCGGACTCCGGCCTCGCGGCTGTAGTAGCGAATAATATCCCTGATGACGTCGGCGCTGACGCTGATCTCCTTGTCGCTGAGACCATTGGCCTTGATCTGCTTGGGCAGCAGGTACTTCATGGCGATATTGACCTTCTCGTCCTCGGTGTAACCGGGGATGCGGATCACCTCCATGCGGTCCAACAGCGGGCCGGGGATATTCAGGGAGTTGGCGGTGCAGATGAAAAGCACTTCCGAAAGGTCGTAATCCACCTCCAGGTAGTGATCGTTGAAGGAGTTGTTCTGCTCCGGGTCGAGAACCTCCAGCAAGGCGGAGGCGGGGTCGCCCCTGTGGTCCATACCCATCTTGTCGATTTCGTCAAACAGGAACAGGGGATTCTTCACCCCCACCTTGGACATCTTCTGCACCAGCTTACCCGGCAGGGAACCGATATAGGTGCGCCGGTGACCGCGGATCTCCGCCTCGTCCCGCACCCCGCCCAGAGACATGCGGACGAACTTGCGGCCGGTGGCGCGGGCAATGGACTCGCCGAGGGAGGTCTTGCCCACCCCGGGCGGCCCCACCAGGCAGAGCACCGGTCCCTTGAGTTTCTTCACCCGCTTCTGGACGGCGAGAAATTCCAGAATGCGCTCCTTGACCTCCTCCAGGCCGTAGTGGTCCTCGTTGAGCACCCGTTCGGCGAGGGCGATGTCATGGCGCACCTTGGAACGCTTTTTCCAGGGCACATTGAGCATCCAGTCGATATAACCCCGCAGCACCGAAGCTTCGGCGGACATCGGCGACATCATCTTGAGCTTGTTGATTTCCCCCAGACACTTGGTGAGGGCTGCCTTCGACATCCCCGCGGCCTTGACCCTGGCCTCCAGCTGTTCAATCTCGTTGACCCCGTCCTCGGTTTCCCCCAGCTCCTTCTGAATGGCCTTCATCTGCTCGTTCAGATAATACTCGCGCTGGCTCTTTTCCATCTGCTTTTTGACCCGGCCGCGAATCCGCTTCTCGATCTGGAACACCTCCACCTCGGAGTCCATGAAATTGAGCAGCATATCCACCCGGTCGCGGACATTGACCGCCTCCAGCACCTTTTGCTTCTGCTCCAGGGCCACGGTCATATGGGTGGCTATGGTGTCAGCCAGGCGCTCGATATCATCGATGCCCGCCAGCGTGGTGACCACTTCGGACGGGATCTTCTTGCTGAGATTGACATACTGTTCGAACTGGGCCATCAGCGAACGCATCAGCGCGTCCGCCTCGGTGGCGGGCACCGGCTGCTCCGCAAGGGCCTCGAACGAGGCTGCGAGGAATCCGTGGTCGGTGTCGACACCGGTGATTCGCACCCTGTCGCCACCCTCCACCAGCACCTTGACGGTACCGTCGGGCAACTTGAGCATCTGCAGCACATTGGCGATGGTGCCCACCTCGTAGACCCCCTCCTTGCCGGGGTCGTCCTCCGCGGCGTCGCGCTGGGCCACCAGCACAATCTGCTTGTGATCGGCCATCGCCTCGTCCAGGGCGAGAATGGATTTCTCCCTGCCCACAAACAGTGGCACCACCATTTGCGGAAACACCACAACGTCGCGGAGCGGCAGCAGGGGCAACCGGCTTACTGGTTTCTCTTGATAGGTTTCTCGTCCCATATCGACCTCAATCTCTTCTGACCTACAAAGGATAATAGCAACAATTCTTGTGCCAACATGAAATGAATATGGGGGTCGACGGTGCGGATAACAAGGGCGGCGCCCGACAACCAGGGAACAAGACCCGGCGCGCGGCCGCCAGGGGGCGCCCTGAGCCGCGCCAAAAAAAAACGCAACCCGAGGGTTGCGTTTTCTAAATTTGGAGCGGGAAACCGGGTTCGAACCGGCGACCTCAACCTTGGCAAGGTTGCGCT
>CAZWUP010000083.1:0-10632 GCA_964637045.1 uncultured Porticoccaceae bacterium
GTCATATCCCACTGGGTGTGGGTATCGTGGTAGCGGTCGAAGCCGGCGTCCACCACTTCATCCAGGTAGTCGTCCCGGTGACTCATCGCCAGGCGCAAGTCCAGGCCGTATTTTTCGTAGCCGAGAACAAAGCCGGCAATATTGTCGGACTGCTTGGGCAGGGGGATAGCCCGGCCATCGAAGGTGGCTTCACTGTCCACCAGGGTGTAGTTGAAGCTCACCAGCAGGCCGTCGAACGGGGACGGCAGAAAGCCGAACTGTTGCTGGTAATTGAACTCCAGGCCCTTCACCTTGGCGCTGTCGCCGTTGCGGGCGATTTCCGCCTCGTCGAACACCCGGCCGCCAAACTCGAAGTCGTCGAACACCTGGGTGAAGATGAAGTCGTCGATGTCCTTGTAGAACAGCCCGGCGGACACCACGCTGATATCCGAGGGGTAGTACTCCATGGACAGATCGTAGTTCCAGGAGCTGTAGGGGTCGAGATCCGGATTGCCGACGCTGGCTTCGTTGTCCTCCACCGCCAGCCGCGACGCCACGGCTTCAAAAAGGGGCCTCACCACCGAGCGGGACACCGCAGCCCGGGTCACCAGGGCATCGCTGACATCGTAGCGCAGGTTGAGGCTCGGCAGCACATCGGTGTAGCTGGACTCGGCGGCAATGGCCTGCACCAGGACAACGTCCTCCTCCAGTTCGACACCGTCGAGCTGGGCGCCCTCCTCGAACAGCTCCACCTGGTTGCCGGTGGAACCAAAATCCGTGTACTCCACCCGCACCCCGGCGATCACCTTGAGGCGATCGCGCTCCACGGTGAACATGCCGTAGCCGGCGTAGATATCCTCCTCCACTGTCCAGTCGTTCTGGATCGAGGCCAGCTGGGAGTCGATGGCCTCGGCCTCGATCCCCTGCCCCGAGGCCAGGATGCCGCGCACCCCCCGCAGGGCCGGCACTGGCGCCACCGCATTGGCAAAGCCGTAGTCCCGGGTGAGGCGGGGATCGGCGATGTCCCCGATGGTGAAGGTGCCGTCGCCGCTGTACACCAGCTCGTCCTCGTCCTTGGTCTTCTCCCGGAGGCGCACCTTGGCGCCGAACTGGAGGTCGAAAGTGCGGAAGTTTCTGACGGCATCGAGCTGGCCGGACCACTGGGTGTCCTCGTTGACGAACTGGCCGAATACCACCTCGTCCAGTTCGTAGCGGGTGCCGTCCCGCAACAGGTCGCTGTACTGGGAGCGGATCACAGGGATCTGGCGGTTCGCCATATCGAAGGTGAGCACCGGAGAGCCGGCGGCAATGCCGCCATCGCCGCTTTCAAACTCGGCCACCCAGGCGGAATCCACGCTGTCGTCCTCCTGCTCCTTGCCCTGGGAGTAACCCACGGTGGTGTTCAGGGACCACGCCTGCCACTGGCTTTCACTGCCAAAGGCCAGGGTGAGGTTGGTGGCCGTCTGCTCCCTGTCCTTGGTGCCAACCTCGATCTCGGCAAAGCCCATATCCACGGCGCCGGGGCGGGCGCCGCCGTCGAGGGGCGTGAGGTCGCCATAGGCCTGGTTGATGCGGATCTCGTAATCCTCGAACTCGCTGTACAGGGAGCGCATGAACAACCGCGTGGTGTCGCTCAGGTCGTAGTCCAGGTTGAGCACGGCGCCGATGCGCTGGCGGTCGATCTGGTAGTATCTGGGCTCGAAACTTTCCGGGTACTCCACCCCGTTGTCGGCCATCGTCCAGTCGTCGGCTTCATTGTTGTCGGCCAGCAGCTTGCGGTCGTGCCAGCTCAGGGCGCCGGCAATCCCCAGGCGGCGGCCGTCGGCGAGTTCGAAAATATCACTGCCGGCCACCGATGCCTTGGGGCTCCAGTCTTCCCGCAGCTCGTTGTAGCCACCCTCCACCCGGGCTTTGAGGAAGGTGTCCTTGCGGCTGAAGGCACTCAGGGTCTTGACGTCGATGGAGCCGCCGATGGCGTCACCGTCCATGGCGGGGGTGAGGGATTTCTGAACTTCCAGACCATCCAGCACATCGGTGGGAATCACATCCAATTGAAGGGCGCGGCGGTCCTCCGCCGCCGTGGCCCGCACCCCGTTGATGGAGGTGGCGTTGAGGTCCGGGTCCATGCCCCGGATCACCACATAGCGCCCCTCGCCCTGGTCCGACTCCACCGATACCCCCGGCAGGCGGCGCAGGGACTCCGCCACGTTCTGGTCGGGGAACTGGCCCATCATGTCCGAGTCCAGCACGGCGCGAATATTGTCCGCCGCCCGCTGCTGGTTGATGGCCCCCGCCATGGCCGCCGACTGTCCGGTGACCAGGACTTCCCGCATCTCGGCAATTTCCGCCTCGCCACCCAGGGGGATCTCCCCCAGGCTTAGGCCGTCCGGGGTAACGGTGACCGGCACCCGGGTCACCGGCGCCCCCACATAGCGGATGGTCAGGGTGTAGTTGCCGGGGGGAATACCCCCCAGCCGGAAGCGGCCGCGCTGGTCGGTGGCGACGGAAACCCCAAGCTCCTCGATGGTGACGATGGCGCCCTGAAACGCCACGGAGCGCCCGCCATCAACCACTTCGCCGCTAATGGACTGGGCCTGCAGGCCAGCCATCATGCTGGCGGCCACCAGGCCCACCGCCAGGCTCAACCCGCGCCGCGCCGAGGGGCGCCCCCCGATTCCCTTGTTCCCGCTTGATCTGGCCACGATACATTCCCCCGCAAATAAGTGTCGGGACAACGTAAAGGCGGAAAGTGACAGGCCTGCGACAGTTCGGCGACACTTCTGTGACCCGACCTCCGCAGTCACACCCGATGTCACCCCCGATGTCACCCCAGCGTCACAATGCCCTGCCACACTGCCGTATCGCAACGGGGAGACAGCAATGGCATTCAGCACTACGGCAAGCAAGGCGCTGGGGGTGGCGCTGGTGAGCGCTCTGGCGGCCACCGGTGCTGTGGCGGAGCCCATTTCCTTCGCCGTGTTCGGCGACAGCGGCTACATCCCCGCCTACGAGGACTTCGACGCCGACGAGGCTCCCCACACCACCCGCGAGGCCTATCTGGAGGGGGAGCGGGACGCCTGGACGGAGCGCCACAACACCTCGGAATTTCAGCCGGCACCCATGGTGTTCGAGTCCACCCTGGGCAGTTTCATGCCCGCCAGCGGCCTCTATCCGGTGGCCTGGGCCATGGACCAGACCTGTGGCGCCCGCGCCTGCCAGTTTGCGGTGATGCTGGGGGACAACATCTACCCCGATGGCGGCACCCTGGGGGCGGACGCCCGCTTCGACAGCCGCCGCTTCAACGACATGCTCCACAAGCCCTTCCACCGCCTGGGGCGGGGAATTCCGGACTTCAGCATCTACGCCATGATGGGCAACCACGACTGGCGCATCTCCCGCGCCGCCACCCTCGGCCAGATGCTGTACCTGCAGGAGCACCCGTCCTTCACCATGCCGGACTATTACTACCGGGTGTCGCCCCCCGCCACCCGCGGCGAGGTGGAGCTGTTCGTGATCGATACCGAAATGCTGCTGGCCAGCACCACCGTCTACAAGGACAAACTGGCCGACGACGGCAGTGGCCGCGAAGCCAGCGACGGTGAAGTGGACGACTTTCCCGCCCACGCCGCGCCGCAAACCGATGGCGAGCGGCGCATGGTGGCCTGGCTGGAGGACGCCCTGCGCACGTCGGAGGCCAAGTGGAAGATCGTCCTCGGTCACCACGCCCTGTGGTCCGGCGGCGGCAGCAAATTCGAAAAGGCCCGCGCCCTGCGCAAGCTGCTGCTGCCCAGCCTGTGCCGCCACGCCGACGCCTACTTCGCCGGCGACGACCACATGCTGGAGGCCTACACCGATAGCTGCGGGCAGGTGGCGGGCAGTCCACCCCAACCCCTGCCCCTGTTGGTGTCGGGGGCCGCCGCCAAGTGGCGCCCCAACCACCCGGCCTTTATGGCGGAACAGGAGAAAAAATACCCGCAACTGACCACCCTCTACTCCCGGGGGGCCGTGTGGGGCTTTATGCACGTGGCCATCGACGGCGACACCATGACCGTGGACATCATCAGTGCCGCCACGGACTTCAGCGGCGGCTCAAGCCGTGACAAGCGGCTTGAATTTCAGCACCGCTCCCTGCCGGACTGAGTTTCCCGGCGCCGCAACAGCAAATACACCGCCGGAATCACCAGCATCGACAACAGGGGCGCGGTGATCATGCCCCCCACCATGGGGGCGGCGATGCGCTGCATCACCTCGCTGCCGGTGCCGCTGCCCAGCATGATGGGCAGCAGGCCGGCGAGGATCACCGCCGCGGTCATCGCCTTGGGGCGCACCCTCAGCACCGCGCCCTCGCGGATGGCGTCCCCCAGGTCGGCCTCGGTTTCCCGGCCCGCTTCCTGGTGGCGGGTCCAGGCCTGCTTGAGGTAGAGCAGCATGATCACCCCAAACTCCGCGGCCACCCCCGCCAGGGCGATAAAGCCCACCACACCGGCCACCGACAGGTTGTGACCCAGCAGGTAGAGCAGCCAGACCCCACCCACCAGGGCAAAGGGCAGGGTGATCATCAGCAGCAGGGCCTCGTCGATGCGCCTGAAGGTGAGGTACAGCAGCACGAAGATGATCACCAGGGTAAAGGGCACCACCAGTTTCAGCTTGGCGCTGGCCCGCTCCAGGTACTCGAACTGCCCCGACCAGGACAGGGAGTAGCCCGGCGGCAGCGTCACCTGTTCCGCCACCCGGCGTTGCATGTCCGCCACCGCCGAACCCAGGTCGCGGCCGCGCACATCCACATAGACAAACCCCGCCGGGCGGGCGTTCTCGCTGCGCACCATGGGGGGGCCGTCGCTGACGCGAATGTCGGCCACGTCCGCCAGCACCAATTGCTGGCCGCCGGGGGTGACCATCGGCAGTGAGCGCAGCCCCGCCAGGGAATCGCGAACTTCCCGGGGATAGCGCACATTGATGGGAAAGCGCTGCAGGCCCTCGACGGTTTCGCCGACGTTGATACCCCCCACCGCCGACTGGATGATCCCCTGCACGTCGGCGATGTTGAGGCCGTAGCGGGCGGCGGCCTCGCGGCGGATATCCACGTCCACATAGCGGCCGCCGGTGAGGCGCTCGGCAAAGGCGCTGGTGACGCCGGGCACCGCCTTTACGGCGTCCTCGATGGCGCCGCCGAGGCGGTCGATGGTGGCCAGATCCGGCCCCAGCACCTTGATCCCCACCGGGCTCTTGATGCCGGTGGCCAGCATATCCAGGCGGTTGCGGATGGGCGGCACCCAGATATTGGTCAGCCCCGGCACCTGCACGGTGCGGTCCAGCTCAGCCACCAGTTGATCCCGGGTCATGCCCGGCCGCCACTGCTCCCGGGGCTTGAACTGGATGGTGGTCTCGAACATCTCCAGGGGCGCGGGGTCGGTGGCGGTGTCCGCCCGCCCCGCCTTGCCGTACACCCGCGCCACCTCGGGCACGGTCTTGATCAGGCGGTCGGTCTGCTGCAACAGTTCCGCCACCTTGCCCGCGGCGATGCCCGGCAGGGCGCTGGGCATATACAGCAGGTCGCCCTCGTCCAGGGGCGGCATAAATTCGCTGCCCAACTGGCGCAGGGGCCACAGGCTGGACAGCAGCACCAGTCCCGCCACCGCCAGCGTCCCCCGGGGGTGGCGCAACACCACCTCCAGCAGCGGGCGGTAGGCGGCGATCAGCCAGCGGTTGAGGGGGTTGGCCTGTTCGGCGGGAATGCGCCCGCGAATCAGGTAGCCCATCAGCACCGGCACCAGGGTCACCGCCAGCCCGGCGGCGGCGGCCATGGCGTAGGTCTTGGTAAAGGCCAGGGGCGAAAACATCCGTCCCTCCTGGGCCTCCAGGGTGAACACCGGGATAAAGGACAGGGTGATGATCAACAGCGAGAAGAACAGCGCCGGCCCCACTTCCACGGCGGCGTCGCCGATCACCCGCCAGCGGCTTTCCCCCTGCAGGGTTTCGCCGGGGTGGTCGCGGCGCCAGTGCTCCAGGTGCTTGTGGGCGTTTTCGATCATCACTACCGCGGCGTCCACCATGGCCCCCACCGCAATGGCGATACCGCCGAGGGACATGATATTGGCGTTGATCCCCTGCCAGTGCATCACGATAAAAGCCATCAGGATGCCCAGGGGCAGGGAGACAATGGCCACCAGGGCCGAGCGCAGGTGGAAGAGAAAAATGGCGCACACCAGGGCGACGACGATAAACTCTTCAATCAGTTTTTCACTGAGGTTGGCCACCGCCCGCTGGATCAGCCCCGAGCGGTCGTAGACGGGCACGATCTCCACCCCCTCCGGCAGACTCCCCTGCAGGCCCGCCAGCTTGTCCTTTACCGCCGCGATGGTGGTCAGGGCATTCTTGCCGGAGCGCATTATGATGACCCCGCCCACCGCCTCGCCGACCCCGTCCAGCTCGCCGATGCCGCGGCGCATTTCCGGCCCCACCCGGATATGGGCCACATCCCCCAGGCGCACCGGCACGCCATCGGCGGTGGTCAGCAGGGGAATGGCGCGAAAGTCCGCCAGGGTTTGCAGATAACCGCTGGCGCGCACCATATACTCCGCCTCCCCCATCTCCAGCACCGAGCCCCCCGCCTCCCGGTTGCCCTCGTCGATGGCTTCCACCACCCGGCTGAGGGGAATGCGGTAGGCCGCAAGTTTATCCGGGTCCACCACCACCTGGTACTGGCGCACCATGCCGCCGACGGTGGCCACCTCCGCCACATCCGCCACCGTTTTCAGCTCAAACTTGAGAAACCAGTCCTGCAGGGTGCGCAACTGGCTGATGTCCAGGGTGCCGGACCTGTCCACCAGGGCGTACTGGTAGATCCAGCCCACCCCGGTGGCGTCGGGGCCGATGGCCGAGACCGCAGTGGGCGGCAGCCGGGACTGGGCCTGGTTGAGGTATTCCAGCACCCGGCTGCGGGCCCAGTAGAGGTCGGTGCCGTCCTCGAACAGCACATACACATAGCTGTCGCCGAAGAACGACAAGCCCCGCACCACCCTCGCCCCCGGCACCGACAGCATGGTGGTGGTGAGGGGATAGGTGACCTGGTTCTCCACCAGCTGGGGGGCCTGACCGGGCCAGCTGGTGCGAATGATCACCTGCACGTCCGACAGGTCCGGCAGTGCGTCCAGGGGGGTGCGGGACAGGGACACCAGCCCCCAGGCGGTCATCACCAAGGTGGCCAGCAGCACCAGGAAGCGGTTGGCGATGGACCAGCGGATCAGTTGCGCGATCATTGCTCACCTCCCGAGAGCCGCGCCTCGACGCCCTTGAGGCTGGCCTCGGACTCCACCAGGAACTGGCCCGAGATCACGATCCGCTCACCGGCCCCCAGGCCCTGGCGGATTTCCGTCTGGCCGTCCGCCTCGATACCGGTGACGACCTCGGCGGGACGGAACTGCCCGCCCTCCTCCGCGAGCATCACCAGGGTCCGCCGGCCGGTGCGGATAACCGCCTCGCTGGGCACCAGCAGGGCCTGGGTGCGGTGGTCACCCGCCAGCGCCATGGACACAAACATGCCGGGCACCAACTGGCCCTCCGGGTTGGCCAGTTCCAAGCGGGCGGTGAGGGTGCGGGTCGCCGGGTTCACCTCCGGCAACAGCGCCTGCACCCGGCCGCCGAAGGCAACGCCGGGGAGCGCCGGGGTGGTGGCGGTCACCGGGCTGCCGGGCTGCAGCAGGGCGGCCTGGCTCTCCGGCACCTGGGCGTGGGCCCAGATGGGGTCCAGACCGCTGATGCCCATCAGGGTTGCCCCCGACGCCACGGTCATACCTTCCCGCACCGCCAGCTCGGTGACCACGCCGCTGATGGGCGCGGGAATGGTGAGCCGGGTCTGGAGTTGACCCGTGCTTTCCACCCGGCGGATCTGTTCAGCGCTCATCCCCGCCTGGCCCATGCGGGCGCGGGCCGCATCCAGCAGCTCGTCGATGCCGGCCCCCGCCATCCGGCGCAGCGCCAAAAACTCCTCCTGTACCGCCACCCAGTCCGGCACATGGAGTTCCAGCAGGGGCTGGCCCGCCGTCACCCGGTCCAGGGCCGCCCGCACATGGAGCTTTTCCACATAGCCCAGGGCGCGGGCCTGTACCCTGACCTGATCCCGCTCGTTCCAGGCAATGGCGCCCACCGCCGACACCCGGGGAGCGATGGTGCCCTCGACCACTTCCGCCGTGCGCAAGCCCAGGTTCTGTTGCAGCCGCGCACTGATCACCACCCCCTGGTCAGCCTCGTCAGCAGCGCCGCCGCCGTCGCGGTAGACCGGCACCAGCAGCATATCCATATAGGGGGACTTGCCCGGCACCGCGAATTTTTTGCCCGGCATCATGGGGTCCTGGTAGTGGAGAATGGTGCGCCCGGTTAGCGGATCGATATCCCCCGCTTTCAATCCGGCCTCCATATGGCGCCGGGTGGCGGCCTCGCCTTCGGGGATGCCCCAGCTGGAGGGGTCCACCGGGGCCCGCTCCGCCCCGGCGGGGTCCCCTTGCGCTGGCGACCTGTCCAGCCCCCGCTGGACACCCAGCTGGTACAGCCCCAGCCCGGCAGCCACCACTAGCCCCACCGCCAGCAGGGCGGCGGCCGGGGTTTTCAGTTTCAGGGTGTCGATGTTCATGATTGCGGTTCCAGGTTGGGTGATTCGTCAAATCCATAGCCAGCGGGCAGCTGTCCGCCGGGGTCCGTCGCCGATGTCAGGTATTCCAGGGCCACCCACAGGGCGGCGGTTTCCCTTTCAATCCCCAGGCGCTCGATGCGGGTGTCGATCTCCCTAGCCCGGGCGTCCAGCACGCCCGCCAGCTCTCCCCGGCCGCCGCGATAGGCCGCCAGCGCCGCGCGGGTGGCGTCACCGGCCAGGGGAACCAGGGTTGCGTCATAGTGAGCGAGGCGCTGGAGATTGCTGCGCCAGGTGGCGAGCCAGCGCCGGGTTTCCGCCAGGTGCTCGCGGGTCATCTCCTCCCGCTGCGCCCTAGCCTGCTCGGCGGTTGCCAGCTGCGCCGCCACCACCCGGTCCTGGCGGTTGCCCCGATTCCACTGCAGGGGGGCGCTGATACCCACTGACACCATGTCGGAATACTCCCGGCCGCGCTGGCTGTAGGCCAGCGACAGGCGCCAGTCCAGCCGCCTGTCCTGACGCGCGGCCTCCGCCTCGGCCCGGGCGATGGCCTCCCGCGCCACCATCAGGGCGATATCCGGGTGCTGTTCCAGCTGGTGTTCCAGGTCGTGGTCGGGCAGGCTGAGCTGCGTCGTTGCCGGCGGCGGCCCCAGGGGCAGTGCGCCAAGATCCCCCACCCAGCGCGCCAATGTGGTGGCGGTATTGTCCCGCTGCGCCTCCGCCTGGCGGATGCGGTCGTCGATGCGGGCCACGCTGGATTTGGCGAGGAAGATATCCGCCTGGGGGCCGCGGCCGCCGCGGTAGGCCGCCTCTGCGGCTTCGATCTGCAACCGGGCCTCTTCCCGCTGGCGGGACAGAAGCTCCACCAGCTGCTGCTGGAAGTGGCGATCAAACCAGGCCAGGGCGGTGTCGCGGTACAGCTCGCTCAGCGCCATCGCCCGCGCCGCCTGCGCCGTATCGGCCTTGCGCTCGAACACTGCGGCCCGGGCGCGGCGCTTGTCCCTGGGTGTGAAGGTCTGGGAGATACCCAGTGAGCGCATGGTCATGGCCTCGTCGCTCAGGCTGTAGCGCGTCGGGCCATCCACCGGCAGGTTGTCGACGGCAAACCGCACCATCGGGTCCGGCAGTTGCCCGGCGCTCACCGCCATTTCCTGCGCCGATCGGGCCGCCGCCTCCTGGGCCGCCAGGGCGTGGGAGCGCTCCGCCGCCGCCTGCAAGGCCCTGTTCAGGGTGAGGGATCCGGGGGTCTGTGAGAGGATTTCGGGCACCAATCCGGCCGCCAAAAGCAGGACGAGAACCCTCGACAGCAACCCGCGCCAGGGCACGGGCACGGCTTTCTGGCGCCCGCGGGCGCCGGTATAAAACGGTGACATAAGCTGAGTCCGATACAGTGAGGAACCGCTGCCGAGGCAGCGCAACACCCGGGCTTCAGAGCGCCGCGATCAGCGGCAACCTAAAACCCGATGACAACAATCGAAATCAGCTGAACGCAGGCGGTCGCCAGATATCGGAGGGATTGGACGAGGGCGGGAAGGGATTGGCCAAGGGGGTGAACCTGGGGGCAACTGGCCCCTGGCCCTGGGACTGGAGGGACACCACAGTGAAGACCTGGGCGAGATTGCAGTCCTGGCCGGACGTGCACAAGGTGCCGGTTTCCGCCGTTGCGTCGCCGTGGAGACAGCACTCATCGACAGCGCCGGCATCCGCTGTCATGGCCCCGTGCATGTCCGCCGCCATGGCACAGGGCTCCTCGAAGACATGGGCGTTCGCAAGGCCCTGAAAGGCCATCGCGAAACAAATCAGCAATATCGTCAAGACGCGCATGGGCTCATTCTAGTGGAGCTGCGGGGCGGATGCCAGTGGCTATTATGTAGGGGGGCTAGGAGTCTCTGACAAAGTCAACCGCGCAATCAATGGCATTTACTTGAGGGCCTTTTTGTACTTCGTAGTTCGACCACACCGTGGTTGGGCTTAAGGAACCTCTGATTAATTGTCGTTGCGAGGAGCCTTTAGCTGCGAGCCTTTAG
>CAZWUP010000084.1:0-10624 GCA_964637045.1 uncultured Porticoccaceae bacterium
CCCCGGGGCAGTTCCTCCGCCAGCACCTGGGCATTGCCCAGCACCACGGTGAGCAAATTGTTGAAGTCGTGGGCCACGCCGCCGGTGAGCTGGCCCAGGGCCTCCAGCCGCTGGGAGCGCTGCAGTTTTTCCTCCAGGCTGACCCGCCTGGTGATGTCGGTGAGCCCCCCCACCATGCGTACCACCTGGCCGCCGGAGTCCCGTATCAGGTGGCCGCGGTCCTCCACCTGCAGCCAGCTGCCGTCATCCCGGCGCAGGCGGTAGCGCACCAGCCAGGTGTCCTCGCCGCCGGCAATGGCGTCCTCCCGGGTGGCCAGGACCCAGTCCCGGTCCTCCGGGTGGACCCGCTGCTGCCAGTCCCGGTCGCTCTCGTCGACCGCCTGGGGATTCCCCGCCAACTGGCCGAACCCGGGACTCCACCAGCGGGTGCCGGCGACCCTGTCCCAGTCCCAGGCGGCATCCGCGGTGGCCTGGACCAGCAGGCGGAAGCGCTCCTCACTGATGCGCAGGGCGGCCTCCGCCGCCTCCCGCCGGGCGATGTCGCTGCGCAGCGCCTGGTTGGCTTGTTCCAGCTGGCGGGTCTTGTCCTCCAGCTTGCGCACCAGGGCCTGGTTGTAGGCGGTGAGGGTGCTGACCTCCCCCTCGGGGGTAGCCGCGGCGGGCTCGGGCTGGGTGGCCCTGGGGCGGGCCATCACCTCCGCCAGGCGGCGGAGGAACGCATCCGGCTCCGCGGGCTTGAGGATAAAGCCGTCCGCCCCCAGGTCGAGAGCCAGTTGCTCGTCCTCGGCATCGGTGTAGGTGGCGGTGTAGACGACAAAGGGAATGGCCTGTAATCGGGGGTGGGCCTTCCAGTGGCGGAGCAGGGTGTAGCCGTCCATCACCGGCATCAGCAAGTCCGAGACCACCAGGTCGGGGGGGCGCTGCTCGGCAGCCGCCAGGGCCTGGGCGCCGTCCCGAGCGGTGGCCACCTGCCAGCCGTTACCCTTCAGCAGGGTCTCCAGGTAGTAGAGATTAGTGTCCTGGTCGTCCACCAGCAGGGCCAGGGTCACGGTCTGTCGCCTCCGATCCGGGAGGCCGGGATATAGGCCTCCACCTGACTGACAAAGGTGTCCGGGTCGATGGGTTTTTCGATATACCCGTCGCAGCCGGAGGCCAGGGCCTTCTCACGGTCGCCGGGCATGGCGTAGGAGGTGACGGCAACGATGGGCGTGGCGTCCAGGATTGCCAGGCGCCGCAGGGCCTCGGCCACCGCGTAGCCGTGCAGGGTGGGCAGCTGGATATCCAGCAGAATCAGGTCCGGGACCAGGGTCTGCGCCAGCTCGATCCCCCTCAGGCCATCGATGGCGGAGGTCACCCGATGGCCCCGCTGCTCCAGCAAGAAGGTAAGAAGATAGCGGTTCTGCTCGTTGTCCTCGATCAGCAGGACACTCAGCCCGGCGCCCGTCATGTCAGCTCCAGGGGTAGCACCACGGTGAATTCGCTGCCCTCGGCACACTGGCTCTGGGCGCTGATGGTGCCCCCCAGCAGGGTGGCCAGGCGGCGGCAGATGGCCAGCCCCAGGCCGGTGCCCTCGTGCTGGCGGGTAAGACCGGAATCCACCTGGCTGAAGGGCTGGAACAGGCCCTGCAAATCCTCCGCGGCGATACCGATGCCGGTGTCCCGCACCCGCAGCCTGAGGGCGGCGACGGGCGCGGCCCCCTCCGCGGCTCGGAACCCGGGGTCGATGTCCGCGCTGACGGTGACACTGCCGCGATCGGTAAATTTAATCCCGTTGTTGAGCAGGTTGAGCACAATCTGCTCCACCCGGCGGCGGTCGCTGTGCATGGTGCCCAGCCGGGGGTCGATATCGGCGTGGAGGGCCAGGCCCTTTTTTTCCGCCAGGGGGGTGAGGGAGGCCAGGGCGCGGCTGATGGTCTCCCCCACGTCGAACGCCTCAGCCTTTACCTGCAGCTGCCCGGCTTCGATCTTGGACAGGTCGAGCACATCGTTGATCAGGTCCAGCAGGTGGCGGGCGCTGTTGCGCACCATGCCCAGCTGTTTGTGCTGTTCCGGGGTCAGGGGGCCGGCCATTTCCTGGAGCACGATGCCGGTAAAGCCGATGATGGAGTTGAGGGGGGTGCGCAGCTCGTGGGACATGGTGGCGAGGAAGGCGGACTTGAGACGGTCCGCCGCCTCGGCGCGGACCACCGCCGTCTCCAGCTGGGCAGTGCGGGAGGCGACCTTGGCCTCCAGGCTGTCGTTGAGGGCGTGGAGTTCGCCGTAGGCCTTCTCCAGGGCGCGGAACGCCCTGCCGATCAGCACCAGCAACAGCGCCGAGGTCACTGCGACAAAGCCGATGCCCTTGTTGACGCTCCAGCGGGCAAAGGTTTCTGCATCCGGCACCACGGCCATCAGGGCCTGGTCGGAGAAGTAGATCCACAGGGTTGCCACCAGGGCGTAGATGAAGGTGATCGACCAGGCCCAGGCGCGCAGATGGAGGGACGCGGGCTGGTGGCCTTGGGTCAGGGGGTGGCGGGGGACATTGGTGTTGGCAACAGCCATCGGTGGGCACCCTGTTGAGGCTCAGGTCGGCCCACCGCCGGAGTGAAAGCCAGGACAGGCGGGAGACCTGCAGAGACTCAAGGATAGTTCGCCCCCGCAGCCAGGGTCAACCACTGCCGCACAGTTGCGGCGGCTGGCTCAGTCCTTCCCCTTGAGGGCCTGCTGGAGCAGGGCGCCCATGGTGCCCGGCCCGGAGGCGGAGGGCCGTTGGCCGCCGGGCTTGTTGCTTCCGGCAGAGCTTGCCCTGGGCAACGGCTTGCCCTGGCGCGGGCGGTTGGCGCTGTCGTCCTGGCCCGGTTCGTCGCCGAGGCGCATGCTCAACCCAATGCGATTGCGGGGCACATCCACCGCCATCACCTTGACCCGCACAATATCCCCGGCCTTGACCACCTCCCGGGGATCCTTGACGAACTTCTCCGCCAGCGCCGAGATGTGCACCAGGCCATCCTGGTGGACGCCGATGTCCACAAAGGCGCCAAAGGCGGCCACATTGGTCACCGTGCCCTCCAGCACCATGCCCAGCTCCAGGTCCTTGATGGTTTCCACCCCCTCCTGGAAGCTGGCGGTCTTGAACTCCGGGCGGGGGTCGCGGCCCGGCTTCTCCAGCTCCTTGAAGATATCCACCACGGTGGGCAAGCCAAAGCGTTCATCGGTGTACTTGGCGGGGTTGAGCTTGCCGAGCACACCCCGGTCCGCCAGCAGCTTGCTGACCGGAAAGCCGGTATCGGCGACGATCCTCTCCACCACGGCATAGGCTTCGGGGTGGACGGAGGACGCATCCAGGGGATTGTCGCCGCCGCGGATGCGCAAAAAGCCCGCCGCCTGTTCGAAGGTTTTTTCCCCCAGGCGGGGCACCGCCATCAGCTCCCTGCGGCTTTTGAAGGGGCCGCGGCTGTCCCGCAGGGCGACGATATTCTCGGCGATGGTCTGGTTGAGGCCGGACACCCGCAGCAGCAGGGGCACCGAGGCGGTGTTGACCTCCACGCCGATGCGGTTGACGCAGTCCTCGATCACCACATCCAGGCTGCGGGCCAGCTGAGTCTGGCTGACGTCGTGCTGGTACTGGCCGACACCGATGGACTTGGGGTCGATCTTCACCAGCTCCGCCAGGGGGTCCTGGAGACGGCGGCCGATGGACACCGCGCCGCGGATGGTCACATCCAGCTCGGGCATTTCCCTGGCCGCCTCGGCAGAGGCGGAGTAGACCGACGCCCCGGCTTCGTTGACCATCACCTTTTGCAGTTTCAACTCCGGGTGGCGCTTGATCAGATCCCCCGCCAGCTTGTCCGTCTCCCGGGAGGCGGTGCCGTTGCCGATGGCAATCAGCTCGCTGTGGTGCTTCTTCGCCAGGGCGGCGAGGGCGGCGATGGCCTGGTCCCACTGGTGCTTGGGGGCGTGGGGGAAGATGGCGCCGTGATCCACCACCTTGCCGGTGCTGTCGATCACCGCCACCTTGACCCCGGTGCGGATGCCCGGGTCGAGGGCGATGGTGGCCCGCTGACCCGCCGGGGCGGCCAGCAGCAGGTCCTTGAGGTTGTCGGCAAACACCTGGATTGCGGCCTGTTCCGCCCGCTCTCTGAGATCCGCCAGCAACTCGGTTTCCAGATGCAGTTGCAGCTTGATGCGCCAGGTCCAGCGCACCACTTCCTGCAACCAGGCATCCCCGGGGCGGCCGCGGTCGGCGATGGCAAAGGTGGTGGCGATCAGGGTTTCACAGGGGTGGCCGGCACCTTCGGCCACCTCCACATCCACCTTGAGGGAGAGAAAGCCCTCCCGGCGGCCGCGAAACATGGCCAGGGCCCGGTGGGAGGGCACCTTGGCCAGGGCTTCGTTGTGCTCGAAATAATCCCGGTATTTTTCCCCCTCGGCTTCCTTGCCCGGGGTTACCCTGGCCTGGAGCAGGCCGTGCTCGGTGATAAAGGCGCGGGTTTTGGTCAGCAGCTCGGCGTGCTCGGCAAAGCGCTCCATGAGGATATATTTGGCGCCGTCGAGCACCGCCTTGGTGTCGGCAAAGCCCAGCTCGGGGTTGAGGTAGGGCTGGGCCTCGGCCTCCGGCGTCAGCTGGGGATTCGCCAGCAGGGCATCCGCCAGGGGCTCCAGGCCGGCCTCGATGGCGATCTGGCCCTTGGTGCGGCGCTTGGGTTTGTAGGGCAGGTACAGGTCTTCCAGGCGGGTCTTGGTGTCGGCGTTGAGAATGTCGCGCTTCAGTTCGGGGGACAACTTGCCCTGCTCTTCGATACTGTTGAGGATGGTGGCGCGGCGATCCTCCAGTTCCCTCAGGTAGCCGAGGCGCTCGTGCAAATCCCGCAGCTGGGTATCGTCCAGGGAGCCGGTGACCTCCTTGCGGTAACGGGCGATAAAGGGCACGGTGGCGCCGCCGTCCAGCAGCTCCACGGTGGCAACCACCTGTTGTTCGGCAATGGACAGTTCTTCGGCGATGCGCTGGTAGATCGACTTCATGAAAGGGCTCGGGTTGGACAACGGGCCGGGGATTATGGCGTATTGGGTTTCCGGTTTCACGTTTCACGTTTCACCTTGCACGTGGGCGCGGGTGGCAATTTCCCCAGGAACCGCCAAACTTCAGTCAAAGCGTCAAGCGTTATACCTCAGATCACCCAGGTGTGGCGTGAAGCGTGAATCGTGAAACTCAGAGAAAGGACCCCCCACCATGACCAGCTACCGGGAAGAAACCGACAGCCTGGGTACCCTGAAGGTGCCCGCCGACGCTCTCTACCAGGCCCAGACCCAGCGCGCGGTGGACAACTTTCCCATTAGCGGGATACCCATGCCGCAGGCCTTTATCGCCGCCGTGGCGCTGATCAAGCAGGCCGCTGCCCACGTCAACTGCAGGCTGGGGCTGCTGGATCAGGATGTGGCCGTCGCCATCGAGCGCGCTGCCGAGGACGTGCGTTCTGGTCGCCATCACCGCCAGTTTCCGGTGGATGTGTTCCAGACCGGCTCCGGCACCAGCACCAACATGAACGTCAACGAGGTGCTGGCCACCCTCGCCTCCCGGGAGCTTGAGGCCAAGGGGCTGCGGATCCATGCCAACGACCAGGTCAATATGGGCCAGAGCAGCAACGATGTGATTCCCTCGGCGATCCAGTTGGCGGCGGCCATCGCCCTCAAGGAACAGCTGGCGCCGGCCCTGGATCATCTGGTGAGCACCATCGAGCGCAAGGGCGAAAGCCTGGATGATGTGGTCAAGACCGGGCGTACCCATCTGATGGACGCCATGCCCCTGACCCTGGCCCAGGAGCTGTCCGCCTGGTCCGCCCAGCTGCTGGCCGCCCGGGAGCGCTTCGCCGAGATTCTGCCCCGGCTCTGCGCCTTGCCCCAGGGGGGCACCGCCATCGGCACCGGCGTCAATGCCCCGGGGGGCTTTGCCGAGGCCATGGCGGCGGAGGTGTCGGCACTCACCGCCCTGCCGGTGACAGCCGCGGCCAACCTGTTCGCCGGGATCAGCTCCCAGGACTGTGCGGTAGAGCTGTCGGGTCAGTTGCGGGTGCTGGCGGTGAGCCTGATGAAGATCAGCAACGACCTGCGCTGGATGAACAGCGGTCCCCTGGCGGGCTTGGGGGAAATCGAACTCCAGGCCCTGCAACCGGGCAGCAGCATCATGCCGGGCAAGGTCAACCCGGTGATTCCCGAGGCGGTGGCCATGGTCGCCGCTCAGGTGATGGGCAACGACGCCACCATCGCCATCGCCGGCCAGTCCGGCAATTTCCAGCTCAACACCATGCTGCCGGTGATTGCCTACAACCTGTTGCAGAGTATCGCGCTGCTGGCCAACAGCTGCCGCCTGCTGGCGGACAAGGCCATCGCCGGCTTCGCGGTGAACACCGCCAGGCTGGAGCAGTCCCTGGCCATGAACCCCATCCTGGTCACCGCCCTCAATCCGGTGATCGGCTATCAAAAGGCCGCCGACATCGCCAAGGCGGCCTACCGCCAGGGGCGGCCCATCGTCGAGGTCGCCGCGGAGATGACGGACCTCGACCGCAGTGAACTCGAGGATCTGTTGGACCCGCGGAAGCTGACGGGCGCTGTGCCGTCCCCCTGACCTGCGCTGTGGCCGCTGGCGGGGGGGGAGAGATATGTCGGCAAATCGGTCCGCTGGTCCACAAAGCTGGCCGGCACAGGGGGTTGGGGGCTATGATTGACCCTGCGCGGCCTCCCTGGCCCTGGACGGTTGGGGAAAGTAGACAAGAGTTGCCACAATAACAACAAGGGTCCAGAGGGCCCGAAACCATGGAGCACAAGTATCAATATCGTGATTGATTCCGGCAATCATGGCGTGAATTCGCTTCGCCTGACCAAGGTCCTGGCCCTGCTGGGCCTGCTGCTTGTTACCGCCCTGGTCACCGCCTCCGGGATCCAGCTTCCGGCAATCCCCAACGTCGTGGTCTGGCATTGCGTACTCGAAGCCTGGGCGCTGATAGCCACCATGCTGGTTTTTGCCGTGGCCTGGTGTTCGCCCCTGGCGCAGAGCAGCGGAGGGGTGCGGGTGTTGGCCAGCGGCTTTCTGGTGATGTTTGGCCTCGACTTCGGTCACACCCTGTCATACCCGGGGATGCCGGATTTCTTCGGCCCCAACTCGGTGGACAAGGCCCGGTCGTTCCAGCTGGCGGGTAGCTACGCTGGGGCCTTCACCCTGCTGGTGATTGGCGGTTTGGCCTTGCGGGGGAAGGGCGCCACCCATCCTCTGTTGCCGCGCCGGGGCTGGCCCTATCTGGTGGTTGCCCTGTCCCTGGTGACCGTCTGTTACGGGTTGATTTTCCGGAACTCGGGGCAGCCCGCGCCGCTGGCGCTGCCCGCGGATGGCTCCGCTCCCATCGGGGTGGCGGTGGAAGTGGGTGCGGCAGCACTATACCTGGTGGCCGCCGCGCTGCTTTACCACCTGCAGCGCAACCATCAGCAGTCACAGCCCACGCTGTTGGCGGTGGCCTTGCTGCTGGCCGCCAGCCAGTTGGTGGTCGTCGCCCAGGATCGCCCGGAACATCACCTGGAACTCCTTGCCCACTTGCTCAAAGGCATCGCCCTGACCCTTCTGTGTCTGGCCCTTGTGCAACGCGCCGTGGTGCAGCCGGTAAAGGCCCTGAAGGCCTCCGAAGAGCATTTGCGGGCACTGCTCAACGCCAGTCCCGATGTGATTCTGGAATTGGACAAGCGGGGGGTGTGCCTGTCGGTGCACGCATCCCAGGCGCTGTCGATAAATGCCCCGCTGAACGCCATAGTTGGTCGCCCGGTCCAGGAATTTCTCTCTGAAGACATCACCAGGAAAATGGTGGATACCCTCGACAAGACAGGTGAAGGGCGATCGCGGTTTGTCGGCCCGCTGCGGGTCAAGCTGAAGGATGGCTGGCACTGGTTTGAACTGGGGGTCTCGGGCAAGTTCAGGATGGATGACCAGGTCCCCCGCTATGTGGTGATGTGCCGGGATATCACCCAGCGCATCGTCGACCAGGAGCGGCTGACCCGGATGATGATGGCGGTGGAGCAGAGCCCGGCCGCCATTGTCGTCGTCAACCTCCACGGCCGGGTCGATTACGTCAACGGTGCCTTTACCTCCTACTCCGGCTATGCCCGGGACGAGATCGTCGGCCAGACAGAGGCCGTGCTGCGCTCGTCGAACGCATCGGATTCGGTCTATCGGGACATGCACGCCGCCCTGGAGCAGGGCTTGCCCTGGCGCGGGGAAATGCTCACCCGGCGCAAGGATGGCTCGGATGCCATCTGCTCCGTACAGGTGTTTGCCGTGCGCAACGACGGGGGCGATATCCGCAGCTATCTGGGAATCGTCGAGGATATCACCCAAGTGCGCCGCAACGAGGAGCGCATCCAGCAGCTGGCCAACTTTGACAGCCTGACCGGGCTGCCCAATAGAAAGTATTTCCTCGCCCGGCTTCAGGAGTTGTTGTCCTGCGCCCGCCGCCACCACCAGCAGGTGGCGTTGCTGTATCTCGATCTCGATCAGTTCAAGAATATCAACGACTCCCTCGGCCACGGCGCGGGGGATGCCATCCTCACCGAGTTGACGACACGCCTGCAGACCCTGCTGGGGGAGTCCGACATCCTCGGCCGCCAGAGCGGCGACGAGTTCGCCCTGGCCTTCGCCGATACCGACGCTGAACAAGCGACCCGGCTGGCGGAGGCGATTCTCGCCCAGGTGCGCCAGACCTGCCTGGTGCAGGGCAACGAGTTGGTGACCACGGGCTCCCTGGGTATTGCCATCTACCCCCAGGACGGTTGCGACCTGGGAACCCTTATCCAGCACGCCGACACCGCGGTGTTTATGGCCAAGGCCGAGGGCCGCGACAGCTTTCGCTTTTTCTCCCCGGAGATGCAGGCCAAGGCCAGCTATACCCTGATGCTGGAAAATGCCCTGCGCACCGCCATCGACAAGGGGCGCCTGGAAATCCACTATCAACCCCAGGTGCGCATCGCCGACCACAGAATCGTTGGGGTCGAGGCCCTGCTGCGCTGGCGCCATCCCCAGTTGGGCTATATCGGCCCCTGCGAGTTTATTCCCATCGCCGAAGCCAGCGGCCAGATCATCGCCCTGGGGGAGTGGGTGATCGCCCAGGTTGTGGAGCAGGCGGGGCGCTGGGTAAAACAGGGGCGGCCGGATCTGCTGGTGGCCATCAACCTGTCCCTGGCGCAATTCAGAAGCCCGGGTCTGGTGGACCATATTCGCAGCTGCCTGGCGAAGGCCCAGCTCAGCCCCGGCAATCTGGAGTTTGAACTCACCGAGACCACCTCCATCTCCGAACCCGAGCGGGTGCTGCCCCAGATCCAGGCCCTGCGGGGGTTGGGCGTGCGTCTCGCCCTGGACGATTTTGGCACTGGCTATTCATCCCTCAGCCAGATCCACCGCCTCCATGTTCACAAGATCAAGATCGACCAATCCTTTATCCGCGACTTGTCCGATACCGACAGCGGCTACTCCATCGTCAAGGCCATTGTCAGCATGTCCAAGAGCATGGGCCTGACCACCATTGCCGAAGGGGTGGAGACCCAGGACCAGCTGGAAATCCTGAAGGCCCTGGGTTGTGACGAGGTGCAGGGGTTCTACTTCAGCCGCCCGATGTCCCGGGACAGCATCGACGCCCTGCTGCGGGGGAAACTGGCCCTGGCGGTGTAACAGCCTGAGAGTGGCTTGGTGGCGCACGGTGCTTACTTAAGGACTGTAGGGCGCCTTGTAGCTAGGCCACTGTCTTGGTACAGGTTTTCGCGACACGCCGTAAATACGTCCCTGTAGGCTCGGATGCAGCATCCCTGCTGCATACGGTCTCGAAAACCTGTACCAAGACAGTGGCCTTAGTGCGCGGAGAGCTCAAGGAAATGCCATCGGGCTCAGTGGCCCATTTTTTCCCGCAGGGATTCGCCGGTGCCGAACTGGGGTATGCGCAGCGGTGTGGTGATCCGGTCGCGCGGGGATTTGCTTTCCGGCTGCAGGCGATAGGGGGGCGCCGGTCGCGGGCGCTGGTGATAGTAGGGGTGGCGGTAGCCGGGGTAGAAGTAGACCTCCGGCTCCGGCGCAGGTGGTGTCTGGTAGCGCGCCGCGGGTGGTGGGCGGGCAGCCCGGCGCTCCTCCTCCCGCTGTTGGCGGTCCGCCTGCAGGCGCGCGGTGGTCTCGATCATTTCCTCGACGGCTGCCCGCCGGGCGTCCCCGTCCACGGCCGGGTAATCCCGCAGCTCGAGTTCCTCGTAGGGGACGCCAGCCGGCGGGGTGTCGCTGTAGGTTACCGCGCCCTGGGGGTTGACGTACTTGTAGACCGTGGCCGCGGATACCCAGGTGCTGGCCACCAGCGCCAGCACTGGAACCAAAAGTTGCCTGCCGTTTCTCGCCATTATCCCCATGTCCTGCGGCCCTTTCCCGGTATGGTTTTGTCAGGCTTCTTTGATGCCCTGGTTGCCATCCCGGTTCCCGAGTGGTTGAATTCCCCAGACTGCCGGCCCAAATTCGCCCAGCAGCCTGGCGGGTTAAGAATATAACACCACCTTCAGGACGGATACGCTCTTGTCCGACGCGCCGCAAACCTCAGCAGCCCTGTTTCCCCTCGGCCAACCCCTGTATCCCGGG
>CAZWUP010000085.1:0-10516 GCA_964637045.1 uncultured Porticoccaceae bacterium
CCTATGAATTCGTGGTGCTCAACAACCCGGTGCCCAACGCCTGGGCGCTGCCGGGTGGCAAAATTGCCATCAACAGCGGGTTGCTGGTGCACCTGGAGGACGAAGCCCAGCTCGCCGCAGTGCTGGCCCACGAGATTGTCCACGCCGCCGCCCGCCACGGCGCCAGTCAGATGTCCAAGGGGGTGCTGTTCAACGTCGGCACCCAGGTGGCGGGAATCGCCTCCCAGCAGGCGGGCTACGGCGCCCTCGGCGGGGTTGCCGCCCAGCTCGGGTCCGCCGCCTGGATGGCCCGCTACGGCCGCGACGACGAGCTGGAGTCCGATGCCTACGGAATGATCTATATGAGCCGCGCCGGCTATGATCCGGCAGCGGCGGTGGAGTTGCAGGAGACCTTTGTCAGACTCAACGCCAGCCGTCAACAGGATTTCATCAGCGGCCTGTTCGCCAGCCACCCGCCGTCCCAGGAACGGGTCAACCGCAATCGGGCCAAGGCCGGCGAACTGCCCAAGGGTGGCGTCCGCAACAGGGATGTCTATCAACAGCGTATCGCTCAACTGAAAAAGGACCAGCCCGCCTGGGAGGCCCAGCAACAGGCCATCAAGGCCCTCAACGACAACAACGCCGACCAGGCCCTGAGCCTGGCGGAGCAGGCCATCAAGGCCCAGCCGAAGGACGGCCACAGCTGGGAACTGAAGGGGCACGCCCTGAAGATGAAGGGCGATAGCGCCGCCGCCCGCAGGGCCTTCAGCGAAGCCATTGCCAGGAACCCCAATTATTTCAGTCACTACCTGTCCCGGGGGGTATTGCTCTACGACCAGGGCAAGAAGGCCGAAGCCAAGCCGGACCTGCAGAAAAGCCACGACCTGCTGCCCACCAACACCGCCAGCTACTACCTGGGGGAGATGGCCGCCAGCGCCGGGGACACCGCCGCCGCCCTGGGCTATTACCAAACCGCCGCCCGTTCCGATACCCCCCTGGGCAGGGATGCGCAACAGAAAATGGTGCGCCTGGATCTGGCCCAGTCGCCCCACAAGTACCTGCCCGGCCAGGCCTATATCGGCAAGGACGGCATGTTGATGGTGGTGATCCAGAACCAGAGTGGTATCCCGGTTGCCAATGTGCGCCTTCAGCTCACCGAGATGCGCAACGCCTTTGTCGCCGCCGGGTCCAGGGAAATTCACGGCCCCGCCAGCCTGGCCCACGGCCAGAAGTGGACTGCCAATACCGGCATTGGGCCCTTTGCCGACAGCCGGGATGCCGCCAGCTATCAGGTGAGGGTGATTTCCGCCACACCAAGATAAATCCCGCCCGTCCTTTGGTCTACAATACAGGCCCCTTGTCAGGGGCCTGTTTACCTGTGCCCCCCCAACCAGACACCAGGAGTTAGTGATCCATGTCCGTAGTCAACGCCCTGAAACGCCGGATCTCCGCCCGGGGATTTCTGCCCCGTCCGGTGCCCCGGGACACCCTGGAGGAGATTTTCTCCCGGGCCCTGCAGGCCCCGTCCAACTGCAACGTCCAGCCCTGGAATATCTATGTGGTGTCGGGCCCCGCCCGGGACCGGCTGAGCCGTGAGTTGCTGGCGGAAGTGACCAGTGGCAGGGAGTCCAATCCAGATTTTTCCTGGCAGATGGGCTACCAGGATGAACACCGGGAACGGCAGTTCGGCGCCGCCGCCGCCCTCTACGATGCCATGGGCATCGACCGCAAGGACCGGGAGGCCCGCCAGCAGGCCATGCTGCGCAACTGGGAGTTTTTTGGCGCGCCCCACGCGGTGTTCTTTGTGATGGAAAAGTACCTGGGGATGATGGGGGCGGTGGACATGGGCATCCTCGCCCAGACCCTGGCCCTGCTGATGGCGGAGCAGGGAATCGACAGCTGCATGCAGGGGGCGCTGAACCAGTTCCCCGGCCCCGCGCGGGCCATGTTTGACCTACCGGACAGCCAGGGCGTGCTGTTTGGCATGAGCTTTGGCTATATCGATGAGGAGCAGCCCGCCAACCGGGCGCGCACGGTGCGGGAGCCCCTGGGCAAGCTGGTGACCTTTGTGGATCAGTGAAGGGCAGCGCTGAGGCCGCTGCCTAGCCGGTCTTGCGGGGCAGGGAGCAGTTCATCGCCTCCTTGCGCAGGGCCTTCAGCACGTCGTTGCGGGTCACCAGGCCAATCAGCACCCCGTCCTCCACCACCGGGTAGACCTTGGGTTTGTTGCCCCCCATGGTGCGGGCCAGGTCGATCACCGAGTCCCGCGGCCCCACGCAGAGAGGGGCATGGCTCATGACTTCGTCCACCCGGGGATTGCCCTCGCAAAAATAGCTGGTGGCCAGCAGGCTGTGGATACAATCCTGCTCGGAGATAAAGCCCACCACCCGGCGGCGGTCGTCCACCACGGGAATGCCGGTGTTCTTGTAGCGGGTGAGTATTTCCACCACGTCAATAAGCAACTGGCCGCTGTGGGCGCAGACCGGCTCCGGCTGCATGATGTCTTCAATAAGGTATTGGGCCATAGAGTCATCCTCCGACGCGTAGCCTGCCCTGGCGTGTGATCACCTTGTAAAAATAGACCCTGGAAAGGCGGAAGGCCAATTTATTCCAAACCAGCCAGGGATAGCAAGAATTTGCCGACCAGCGCCCACCGCGGGCCCCGCAGGGACGCCGCCACAAGCCAATACTCAGAGGTAGGAGCACACATAGTCGGTGACCCGCAAAACCTGCAGGTTGAACCTGGCATCCCCCGGCACCCGGAATGACTGGCCGGCACCCACGGTGTCCCAGGACTCCGAGCCCGGCAGCTTGACCAACAGCTCACCGGCGGTGATTTCCATCAGTTCCGGCTGGGCGGTGCCAAATTCATAGTCTCCGGGCAGCATGATACCCAGGGTCTTGATGCTGCCGTCGGCAAACTCCAGGGTGCGGCTGGTGACCTTGCCGTCGAAATAGACATTGGCGGCAGTAACGACGGTGACATTGGCAAATTTGTCCATGGTGGCTTCCGGTTTGGGGTGCTGAAGGGCGGCAAATTTAAGCCATCGGCCCGGCGGACGCAACTACAACCCGGAGCGGGTTACAATTGCCCCGGTTTCTGCGACTATCTGCCCATGACCGACACCGACCAGCAACTCAGTCTCGACAAAATCCACGACCTGCGGGCCAGCCTGCCGGACCTCGAGCTCAACCCCCGCCTGGATCCGCCGCTGGCGCTACCCCAGCTGGGCAACGCCTACCTGGACTACTACGGCATTCGCTTCGAGGACCGCTATTTCCACCGCTGGGGCCGGGTGATCCTGCCGCCCTACACGGTGGCCACCCACTACTGGCTGCCGGAGGGCTGTCAGGACTTCCCCGACCAGGGCATGGTGGTGGTGGTACACGGCTACTTCGACCACGTCGGTCTTTACGGCCACCTGATTCGCTACCTGCTGGAGCAGGGCTACGGGGTGATCGCCTTTGACCTGCCGGGCCACGGCCTGTCGAGCGGCGAGCGCGCCAGTATCGCGAGCTTTGACCACTATGTGGAAGTGCTGACGGCACTGATCGCCACGGTGGCGGCCCACTGCAACTGCCCCCTGTCTGCGATCGGCCAGAGCACCGGGGGCGCGATTCTCCTCAAGCACCTGGCTCTGTGCTGCGAGGGCAGCGAACCCTGCCTAGACCGGGTGACCCTGCTGGCCCCCCTGGTGGAACCCGCCCTGTGGTGGCTCAACAAGGCCGTGTATGCCCTCACCCACAAAAAGCGCGCCAGGGTCAGGCGCAAGTTCACCCGCAACTCCAGCGACGAGGCCTTTCTCGCCTTCCTGGAGCAGGACCCCCTTCAGGCCACCCATATCCCCATCCCCTGGCTCGGCGCCATGAAGCGCTGGGTGGAGGAGTGCCGCGCCATGGCCCCCTGCCCGTTTCCGGTGCGGGTAATCCAGGGCCGCAAGGACAAGACCCTGTCCTGGCGGTTCAACCTCAAACTGCTGCGCAAGAAATTCCCCAAGGGGGATTTCATCCTTGTGGACGACGCCCAGCACCATATGGTCAACGAGATCCGCCCCCTGCGGGAGCGGATCTTCGCCGAGATGGGGTTCTGAGATGGAGGCGGGGATCATCGCCGGCTTTCAGGGCATTGTCGGCGTCGACCAGGTGCTGATCGAGGGACGTGATATGGCCCCCTACGGCATCGACCGCACCACCCTCTGGCAACCGGACCCCGGCCTGGTGGTGCGCCCGAACACCATCGAACAGGTGCGCGACATCGTGCTGCTCGCCAATCGCCACAACATTCCCCTGGTACCCTCCGGCGGCCGCACCGGCTTGAGTGGCGGCGCCGTGGCCAGGGATGGCGAGGTGGTGGTGACCCTGGAGCGCATGAACCGCATTCTCCACTTCTCCGCCCCCGACCAGTCCGTCACCTGCGAGGCCGGGGTGATCACCAGGACCTTGCAGGACTTCGCCCGGCAACAGGGCCTGTTCTACCCGGTGGATTTCGCCTCCTCCGGCTCCAGCCATATCGGCGGCAACGCCGCCACCAACGCCGGCGGCATCCGCGTGCTGCGCTACGGCGGCACCCGCGAACAGATCACCGGCCTGAGGGTGGTTACCGGCAACGGCGACATCCTCGAACTCAACCGGGGTCTGGTGAAGAACAACTGCGGCCCGGACCTGCGCCACCTGTTTATCGGCTCAGAAGGTATTCTCGGCTTTATCTGCGAAGTCACCGTGCGCCTCCAGCCACCGCCGCCACCCCAGTCGGTGATGGTGGTGGCGGCCGCCCACATCAGCGACCTGCTGGAGGTGTTTCAGTACGCCAGAAAGACCTTTGCCCTGAGTGCCTTCGAATTCTTCTCCCAGCGGGCTGTGGCCGCGGTCACCGCACACACCGGACAGCACAACCCCTTTGCCAACCCCGCACCTGTCTACGGCCTGCTGGAATTCGACACCCCCCACAACCCGGATGCCACCGCCGATTTTTTTGACCACTGCCAAACCCGCGGCTGGGTGTGCGACGCCATCATCAATCAGTCGGAGCGCCAGGCAAAGGAATTGTGGCAACTGCGGGAACAGATCTCCGAAAGCTTGTGGCCTTACAAGCCGCTGAAGCACGATGTGGCGGTTCGGCTGGAAAAGCTGCCCGAGCTTGTTACCCGGTTGGAGGTGAGGCTGGCCGAGGCATTTCCCCACCTGCAAACTGTGCTGTTTGGCCATTTGGGGGATGGCAATATTCATGTCAACGTATTGCCGCCGGAGGGGTGGAGCGATCGGCAGTTTGCTGATTTGGCACCGGCAGTATCGGCGTTGGTATATGGGCTGGTGGGGGAGCTGGGGGGGAGTATCTCGGCGGAGCACGGGGTGGGTCTTTTGAAATATCAGGTAGTCGCCGAGCAGGTTGCGGGAACTGAAGTTGGGCACTGGCGCGCAGCCAAAATCAGCTTCGACCGGCAAGGTGTGATGAACAGGGGAAAGGTGGTTTGAGGCTTGTTGCCGGTCATTATCTCCCCGGGCCCCTCCAGCGCAAAAAATAATACGCACTCCAGAGCAGGCCATAACAGCCACCCCGCGGGCGGGTGGTAAAAATCGCCAGCGGCAAGAGCGGCCCAGACTGAAATGCCTGTGGCCGCCCCTGTTGATTCCACCTGTGGTGCCGCAACCGACGGGTGTGGCGAGCATAATAATGGCCACGCTGGATTTCAGGGCGTCGACCTTCCCTTGTCGAATTGGGCGCTCGCCGCCTTAGAGGCAGAACCCTGAAACTTCTGCTACCGTTAGCGGCGTTGGACCTGTTGAGAACTCTCTATGGCGACAATTTCTTTCACCGACAACCTGAAGCGCCATGTGGACTGCCCGCCGCGGGAGCTGCAAGCGCCCACGGTGATGGACGCGCTACGCCTGGTGTTTGCGGAAAACCCCAGGCTGGCGGGCTACATCCTGGACGACCAACAGCGGCTGCGCAAGCATCTGGCAATTTTTGTCGACGGCGAACTGGTGCGGGACAGGGTGCGGCTGAGGGATCCGCTACAGCCAGACTCCCGTGTCGATGTAATGCAGGCCCTGTCCGGGGGCTGATGGGACAAACAGCGGAGCACAACCATGGCATCAACACTGCGTATCGGCACCCGCAAGGGGTTGTTTATCTATGAAAAGTCCGCCGCCGGGTGGCGCTGCGGCGCGCCCGCCTTCCTCGGCGAGCCGGTGTCCATGGTGGCGGTGGACCCCCGCAATGGCGACCAGTACACGGCCCTCAATCTGGGCCACTTCGGTGTCAAGCTGCACCGGGCCGACGGTGGCTCCACTACCTGGACAGAGATCGCGGCACCAACATTCCCCACCACCGGGGACGAGGACGGCCCGACAGTGGAGCAGTTGTGGGAACTGGTGCCCGGCGGTGACCGGGCCGGTACCCTGTGGGCGGGTACCATTCCCGGCGGGCTGTTCGCGTCCACCGATCGCGGTGAGAGCTGGGCCCTGGTGGAATCCCTGTGGAACCGGCCGGAGCGGGAGAAGTGGATGGGTGGCGGCTACGACCAGCCCGGCATCCACTCCATCTGTGTACACCCCGGCAACCCTCAGCTGTTGCGCATCGCGGTGTCCACCGGCGGGGTGTGGGAATCCGCCGACGGCGGTGCCAGCTGGACCCAGATCGGCCGGGGCTTGCGGGCCGAATTCCTGCCCCCGGACATGGCCCATGACCCGGCCATGCAGGATGTGCACCGGCTGGTGAGCTGCCCCGCCGCGCCGGAGCAGATGTGGATCCAGCACCACAATGGCATCTTCCGCTCCGACGACGGCGGCCACAACTGGACGGAGATTACCGATGTGAAGCCATCGGTGTTTGGCTTTGCGGTGGCGGTACACCCCAGGGAACCGGGTACCGCCTGGTTTGTGCCGGGCATCAAGGACGAATACCGGGTGCCGGTGGGCGGCAAACTGGTGGTCAACCGCACCCGGGATGGCGGTAAAACCTTCGAGCAGTTGACGGCCGGGCTACCCGAAGGGCCGGCCTGGGACCTGGTTTACCGCCACGCCCTGGCCATCGATGCCGGCGGCGACCTGCTGGCCTTCGGCTCCACCACCGGAAATCTGTGGCTGAGCGAGGATCAAGGGGACCACTGGCAGTGTCTGTCGAACCACCTGCCGCCCATCAATGTGGTGCGCTTTGATTAGCGGTCCTCCGCGCGGCATTCTCGGCAGGGGGTAACGGTTGACCCTTGGCGCCTCTCAGTCCCTACCAGAGATGCTCAAATTCGCCAAAATGGAAACCGTCGGCTCCGCCTGGTTCATGGTGTAGAAGTGGAACCCGGGGGCGCCGCCGGCGAGCAGTTTTTCACACAGGCGCGACAACACCTCCTCGCCGCAGGCCCGCAGGCTTTCCGCGTCGTCGCCAAAGCCCTTCAGTTTGTGGGCCAGCCAGCGGGGAATTTCGGCGCCGCAGTTGGCGGAGAAGCGGGCCAGGCTCTGGTAGTTGGTGATGGGCATGATGCCCGGAATCACCGGCTTATCGATGCCCTGCCGGGCGCACTCGTCCATAAAGTAAAAATAGGCATCGGCGTTGTAGAAATACTGGGTGATGGCACAGTCGGCACCGGCGCGGAATTTTTCGCCGAGCCAGTACACGTCCCTTTGATAGCTTTCCGCATCCGGGTGGATTTCCGGGTAGGCGGCCACCTTGATCTGAAAGTGGTCGCCAAAGTGCTTGCGCACCAGGGCCACCAGCTCGTTGGCATTCACCAGTTTGTGGATACCCATGCCGGAGGGCATATCGCCGCGCAACGCCACCAGGTGCCTGATGCCCGCGTCCCTGTAGGACCGGATCAGTTCCAGCACCGCCTGCTCGCTGTCGCCGCCAAATGACAGGTGGGGCGCCACCGCGCAACCGTCGCGGTGAATCTGCATCACGATATCCCGAGTGTTGTCGCGGGTGGAGCCACCGGCCCCGTAGGTAACAGAAAAATACTCCGGCCTGAGGGCCGCCAGCCGGTCGCGCACGGCGAGCAGTTTCTCCCTACCCTCGGGGGTTTTGGGAGGGAAGAATTCGAAGCTTATTTTTGGGGTGGAGGGTGGGGTGGATTTGGTCATGTTTGTCGGGCTCTGTTGGGTCGGCGCGATTGGTTGGGGGTGTTGGTCTGATGTCGGACGCTGGACGTCTGACGCAAAAGATTAAAAGCGGCTCGCCCGCGGAGCAGCCGCCAAAGCGTCAGACGTCCAGCGTCAGACGTCAGACCTGTCCGCAAAAACTTGTCACTCTACACCCGCACCTTAGTAACGGTAGGACTCTGGCTTAAACGGCCCCTCCGCAGAAACCCCGATGTAACTCGCCTGCTCCGGCTTGAGCTTGGTCACCACGCCGCAGAAACCGCGCACCATATGGGCGGCCACTTCTTCGTCGAGTTTGCGGGGCAGTACTTCGACGCGGATCTTGGCGGCCTGCTGATCCGCCGGGAGGTCGGCAAAGCGTTCGCCGTAGAGATGGATCTGGGCCAGCACCTGGTTGGCGAAGGAGCCGTCCATGATCCGCGAGGGGTGGCCGGTGGCGTTGCCCAGGTTGACCAGGCGGCCTTCCGACAGCAGCAGCAGGTGGTCGCCTGCGGCCTGCTCTTTGGACGCGCCGCGAAAGACCTGGTGGACCTGGGGTTTGACTTCTTCCCACAGCCAGTTCTTGCGCATAAAGGCGGTGTCGATTTCGTTGTCGAAGTGGCCGATATTGCTCACCACGCAGCCGTTTTTCAGGGCCTTGAGCATGTCGGCGTCGCACACATTGAGGTTGCCGGTACAGGTCACCACCAGGTCGATCTGGCCCAGCAGGCGGGCATCGACGCCGTTGGCGGGGTCGCCATCCACATAGGGGGACACCACCTCAAAGCCGTCCATACAGGCCTGCATGGCGCAGATGGGGTCGATCTCGGCGATGCGCACGATCATGCCTTCCTGGCGCAGGGACTGGGCCGAGCCCTTGCCCACGTCGCCGTAGCCGATCACCAGTGCCTTCTTGCCGGCCAGCAGGTGGTCGGTGGCACGCTTGATGGCGTCGTTGAGGCTGTGGCGACAGCCGTACTTGTTGTCGTTCTTGGACTTGGTGATGGAGTCGTTCACGTTGATGGCGGGAACCTTCAGGGTACCCTTGCGCAGCATTTCCTGCAGGCGATGCACACCTGTCGTGGTCTCTTCGGTGATGCCGTGCACCCCGTCCAGCACCTGGGGGTATTTCTCGTGCAGCATGGCGGTGAGGTCGCCGCCGTCATCCAGCACCATGTTGGCATCCCAGGGCTTGCCGTCCTTGAGGATGGTCTGTTCCAGACACCACTCGTACTCTTCCTCGGTCTCGCCCTTCCAGGCAAATACCGGGATGCCGGCTGCGGCGATGGCAGCCGCGGCGTGATCCTGGGTGGAGAAGATGTTGCAGGAGGACCAGCGCACCTCGGCGCCCAAGGCCGCCAGGGTTTCGATCAGCACGCCGGTCTGGATGGTCATGTGGATGCAGCCGAGGATCTTCGCGCCGGCGAGGGGCTTGCTGGCGCTGTACTTCTCGCGCAGGGCCATCAGGGCGGGCATTTCGGTCTCGGCGATTTCCAGCTCCCGGCGACCCCAGTCGGCGAGGCTGATGTCGGCGACCTTGTAGTCGCCCCCGGTGGTGATGCTTTCTGCCTGGGTCATGGTGTGTTCCTCGTCAGTCGTGTTTGTTCGTCAAGTACGGCGCGTCTCGCGCTCCGTAAGGTTGTCCGGATCCAGGTGTTGTTCAGGCCTGTACAGGACACGCTGTTAATACGTCCCTGTACGCTCGTCGGCGACGTCCCTGTCGCCGAAGGTCCTGTACAGGCCTGAACAACACCCGGACCCTCCGTAGTTACTGCAGCAGCGGCGCTCTTGATACCACAGCCCGCTGCACTCGAACTTAAGGCAGGTCAAACAGAGGTCTGTACCTGCAGTGCGTGCCCAACCAGGTTCGATGCCGCCGACCAGGGGTTCGGGACCTTCGGCCGCATGGACGCGGCCGCAGAGCTACAGGGATGTATTCATGCGTGTCCCGAACCCCTGGTCGGCGGTATCGAGCCGGCACTAACGAAGTGCCAAGGCACAGGCCCGCCCCTTGCGAAGCACCAGCGGCTCGGTGGCTCAGACCGCCGCCCGCAGCACCGCGGCCTTGTCTGTCTTCTCCCAGGTAAACTCCGGCTCCTCCCGCCCGAAGTGCCCGTAGGCCGCCGTCTTGCGATAGATCGGCCGCTTCAGGTCGAGCATCTCGACGATCCCCTTGGGACGCAGGTCGAAGTGCTCGCGCACCAGTTCCACGATCCGGGTGTCGGAGACCTCGCCGGTACCGAAGGTATTGATCGAGATCGAGGTCGGCTCGGCCACGCCGATCGCGTAGGAGACCTGGATCTCGCAGCGCTCGGCCAGGCCCGCGGCGACGATGTTCTTGGCCACATAGCGGCCGGCGTAGGCGGCGGAGCGATCGACCTTGGAGGGGTCCTTGCCGGAGAAGGCACCGCCGCCGTGGCGGGCCATGCCGCCGTAGGTGTCGACGATGATTTTGCGCCCGGTGAGA
>CAZWUP010000086.1:0-10440 GCA_964637045.1 uncultured Porticoccaceae bacterium
CGGAGCGAGTGCCCTGGGTGCCGGGCTCCTACAATAGAACCGGAACATAACGCAGTATCGAATTGAAAGAGTACTAGCAGCTGACAGCTGGATGGCCCCACAGGGTGTTGTACCGGAATTGATTTCATTGCCCTGCGAACACCTCTGTATGGGTAGATTTGAAACATTTGACTCTCTCCCGAGCAGCAAGGTGCCACTTATTATCACGATTTTCGACCCGTTTATCAGCCAAACAGCGCCCTCTGTCGAGTGGCCCGCCGCTGGCTTCCAAGTGCCCCCATAACCACTTGAAGTATGGTGGCAATAGGATAAAAATACGCACCCAACAGCGGCGAACCGGCACCACAGCATAAAAGGTTTCGCGCGCCATGGAACGACAATGACAATAAGTTAGGGGGAATTACCTTGAAAGCCTGGAAGCTCGTCATCGCACTATTGTTGCCAGCGGTACTGCTGGCCGCCACCAAAGCCGCAGCTCTTGAAGTCAACGGCACCGCAGCCTACAGCGAACTCGGCAGCCAACTCTACCTCGGCACCCTGTACCTGGAAGCCCCGAGCACCTCCGCTGCCGATATTCTCGCCAGCTCGCAAAAGAAACGCATCGAAATCCGCTTTTCGGAAACCATGTCGAAGCGGCGCTGGGCCCAGACCTGGACCCAGAGTATCGCCATCAACAGCTCGCGGGACGACATGGTCAACGCCGCCGGCGACTTGTCGGAGTTTCTCTCCGCATTTCAGTCCAGCCTCGAACCCGGGGATGCGGTGATCATCGACTACGACCCCCTCTACGGCACCTCCGCCACGGTAAACGGCGTGGACCTGGTCAAGGAAAAATCCACGTCCCTGTTCAACCTCTTCCTGTCCGCCTGGATCGGCCCCGTGCCCCCCAGCAGCCAGTTTAAAAGCGCCATTCTGGGTGAGTCCGACTCCGCCAACGACCACACCGCGTTTCTCGCCATCACCCCAGCGGCGGGCAGGGTGGACGCCATCAAGAGCTGGAGCACCAAACTCAAGGAAGAGGAAGAAGCCGCTCTCGCCGAAGCCCAGGCCGAAGAGGAGGCGATGAGACTAGCGGAAGAAGAGGCCGAGAAAAAGGCACAGGAAGAGGCCCTGGCGGAGGAGCAGCGCCTGGCGCTGATTGAAGAAGAGAAACGCAAGGCCCAGGAGGCGGCCCGCAAGGCGGCCGAAGAAGAGGCTGCGCGCAGGGAGGCCGAGCGGGTGGCGGCCCTGAATGCAACCGAAAAGGCTCAGGAACAACAGGACAAGGACGAGGAGGTGGACCTCTCGGTGGAGGCCATCCTCGCCCAACAGGACTATACCGGCCAGATCATTGCCAAGATCTACAAATCGGTGAAATATCCCAGCGCCGCGGTCAAGCGCAATCAGGAGGGCAGTGTCCGCGCCAGTGTCACCATCGATCGCGCCGGCAACCTGGCGGGCATCACCCTGGTTGAGGAATCCGAGTTCTCGATCCTCAACAAGGCGGTGCTCAACGCCGTCAACGACGCCGCGCCCTTCCCGGCCATTCCCAGCGCGCTCCGGGACGACAGCGTGGAGCTGATAGTGCCCGTCGCCTTCAAGCTGAACTGAGCCCCTCCGCCACCCTCCGGGATCTGTGCTCCCCGGAGGGTGTGCCCGGTGCCGGACACGCCGTCACTCCTCCTCCAGCGCCTTCAATTCGTCCAGGATCTTTTTCAGCTCGGCAATGCCCTTGTGGGTAAAGAGCATCCCTTGCCCCCCCAGATACTCCCCCTCCGCCACCGCCAGACACTGGCGCTGGACCTCCCCAAGCGCGGGATCATTGCGAATGGGATAGGCGGCAAACACCTGCCAGTCCGCTTCCGTGGCCTCACCGGAAATCACCAGGTCGAGGAGCTTGACGACATTGCTCCGCTCAACCCGATAGACAGGGGCGCCAAATTTTACGAACAACAGTAAAGCCCCCGACACCAGGAAGAAGGTCAGCAGCAGCGTCAGCGCAAAGGTCATCGACAGCCCCCGGGGAGATGGTCAGTCAGACATCCATCAGCAGCCAGAGTAGCAGGGGCAGAATGGCAAATGCCAGCAGTGTGGACATCACCACCCCACTGGCCACGGTTTCCGGGCGCTGCTGGTACTTCAGGGCAAAGAAGTAGTTGAACACCGCCGACGGCATTGCCGACTGCAGTATCAGCACCTTGGCCACCAGCCCCTCCACCCCCAGCAACAGCACCACTGCCCCGGCCACCAGCAGCCCACCGGGAACCCTGAGCAGGGTGATCAGCGCCCCCAGCTGCCAGTCCGATCCCCTGAGCGCCGCCAGGGACACCCCCAGGGTGATCAGCATCAGGGGAATGGTGATGCCGCCGATCAACTTCACCGTCAAGGCGACAGGGGTTGGCAGGTGAAGTCCGCTGAAAACCAGCAAAATGGCCACCAGGGAGGCACAAAAAATCGGCTGCCGAAACAGGTTGAGAAGCTTCTTCAGGGGCGACGATGCGGTGCTGAACACCAGGTCGCCGGTGGCGAAGTGGACCAGGGAAATCACCACGAAAATAATCAGCCCCAGGGCCAACCCCTCTTCGCCAAAGGCAAACAGACACAGGGAAAGCCCCATATTGCCGGTATTGGGGAATATCACCGCCAGACTGAGGGGCTTGAAGTCGAGCCCCAGCACCCTGAATACCAGCCAGCCCAAGGCGGCAAATCCGGCCATCACCAGCAACGAGAGTTGGGCCAGCATCAGGAAATCCCCCCACTGCAGTCGAGTCTCATTGATGGTGGACACGATCAGGCAGGGGGCGGCGATATTGGTCACCAGACGGGTGACGAATTCGGTATTGAAAGCGATGCTGCCCCGCCCCCAGCCATAGCCGATGGCGACACAGGCAAACACCGGAAAGATGACATTCAACAGGATATTCAGCACCGGGGGATCTCTTCTGGACAGGCCCGCGGATCATAGCCCATAACGCCCCCGCTGTGGCTCAGCCCCCGGGCCCGGCGGGGAAAAACCGCTGCCGGCAAAATCCCCTCGGTTGAGACACCAAACCCGATGCGCCATAATGCCCCACTCATTTCACTCGGGTTTTATCCATGACTATCAGCACCAACAGCGTTGTGACCTTCCACTACACCGTAAGGGACGAAGACGGGGTCCAGCTGGACTCCTCGGAGGGCCAGGCGCCCCTCACCTACCTCCACGGCGCCAACAATATTGTGCCCGGGCTGGAGCGCGCCCTGGCTGGTCATCGCGTTGGCGACAAGCTCCAGGTCCAGATCGACCCCGCGGAAGCCTACGGCGAATACCACGACAGCCTGGTGGAGGCCGTACCTCTGGAGGCCTTTGGCGACAACAAGGTGGAGGTCGGCATGCGTTTTGAGGCCCAGACCAGCCAGGGCCCGATCTCGGTGGTGATCACCCATATCGAGGGGGATCAGGCCACCGTGGACGGCAACCACCCCCTGGCGGGCAAGTCCCTGAACTTTGACGTGACCATCGAGGACATTCGCGAGGCCACCGGAGAGGAAGTTGCCCACGGCCACGCCCACGGTGAAGGCGGCCACCACCACTGAGCACCGAAGGAACACTGCGGGAGATGAGCAATCACTGGCTGTTCAAAAGTGAGCCCGACCACTACAGCGTGGCAGACCTGGCGGCGGAGCCCCGGGGCCGGGTGCGCTGGGACGGCATCCGCAACTACCAGGCCCGCAACCTGCTCCGGGACCAGGTCACCCCTGGCGACCTGGTGTTCTTTTACCACTCGTCCTGCCCCCGGCCGGCGATTGTCGGCCTGGCGGAGGTGGTTTCCGCGCCCTACCCCGACCCGACCCAGTTCGACCCGGACAGCCCCTATTTCGACCCCAAGGCCAGTGCGGAGCAACCGCGCTGGTACGCGGTGGATATCAGACACCGCCAGACCCTGAACACAGCCCTCGAGGGCAAGGTGCTAAGGCAGTACCCGGAACTGGCGGGCATGGTGCTGTTCAGCAACCCCCGCCTGTCCATCCAGGCGGTGAGCGCAGAAGAAGCGGCACTGCTGACAAGTCTGTTCCGCTGAGCCTGCCCCTATCCCCGGCGCGCCTTATTGCCCGGCGGGAGGCGGTTTGACAATGACCGCCGTCCTCAGCTGGCTGCGGCCGAACCTGGACATTTTGACAAAGTCGCCGCGGGCGATGGGCAGATGCTGGCTGTCGAAACCACTGGCGCTCTGCTCCTCCGGGTCGGGGTCCGAGTCGTGCACATACAGGCAGTCGTCGTCATAGCCGCTCATCACCACCCAGTGGGGCGCCTTGCGGCCATCCAGCCGGTAGGTGCTGATCAGAATCAGGGGGATATACCCCTTGTCGTAGGCCTTGACCAGATCCCGATCGCTGAACTCCCGGTAGGACAAGCGGATTTTTGCGCCCTTGGCGCGGGCCAGAAAGTCCTGGTCCACCAGTTCAATCACCCGCTTTTTGTTCTCGTCCCGGACACTGTCGAGAAACAGGGGCGTGGTCTGATTGAGCCACACCTCCACCCCGAAGCCCCGCAGGTGGGCCGCCAGGGCCAGCCCCACCGGGTGGCAGCCGCCGTGGCCGGAGGTCATGAATATGGTGGTCGCCTCCCGCCAGATCTGAATCTCCTCCCCCTGGGTGGGCTTGTAGTCCCTGGACAGACCGCGCATGGCCATCATCAGGGCAGCGGGGCCACAGGTGAAGGGGGTGGTCTGCTGAATCCAATGGAGGGCGCGGTTGGCGGCGGTCTGGGGCACGGTGCGAATACATTTCTGCATCCGCAGGGCGTCGTTGTTGTCCTCGTAGTAATTGCGGTAGATACCGAAGTGCTGGTAGCCCATGGCGCTGTAGAGGCGGATGGCCGCGGTGTTTTCCACGCTCACTTCCAGGCGCTGGAACAGGCGCCCGGACTCCTCCACCTGCTCTTCGCCATGGATCATCAGCCGCTTGGCAATACCCGAGCCGCGAAAATCCGGGTCGATGGCGATGGAGTAGAGGCGCGCCAGGGTGGTTCCGCGGAGGAAAAAAATCAGGCTGTAACCGGCACTGCGACCGTCGACTTCGGCGATGGTAAAGGCTGCGTTGGGAGCCTGAATCCAGTGGCGAAAACGCCGCCGGCTCATGCGGTCGGAACTGAAGCATTTCTCTTCCAGGCGCACCAGGTCGTCGAGGTCGCCAAGGGTCGCCTTGCGCAGCAGGGGTTCGTCCCTCACACCGCCACCCCCGACAGGGCCTGGCGCAGCACCTGGCGGCCGCGAAATATCACCGCTTCCCGCCACCAGGGATCCTGCGGATAAAAGTGTGCGCGCATACGTTCGGCCATTTGCTGCCTTTCCCGAATATTGTCCTGATCACCCCTGGCCCACAGCCTGGCTTCGTCCAACAGCACCTCAAACAGCGGGCCGGTGCCCAGGGTGCCGAACTCGAGGGTCACAAAACAGCTGTTGCTGTCCATGATCCGGTGCCAGGCGTAATCCAGCAGCCCCAGCTTGGGCACCGAGCTGGACGTGCCCGACGCCGGCAGGGTACAGGCGTCACCGTACCACGAAAAGGCCACCTCGATGCCCGCGCTGGCGGCGGGGTGATCGCAGATCACCTCCCCGTAGCCGAAGGGCCCGAGACCACTGTGTATATCCACCACCGCCAGGCGCCGGGATCCCAGCTGGTGATCCGCCATCAGGGCTTCGATGACCCGGCGACTGAAGCCCGGCGCCGCGCCCCCGTAGAACGGGCCGCCGGGGTCGCTGAACTGGCCGCCGCTAAAGGCAATCTCGTAGTCCCTCTGGCCCATGGCCGACGCCTGCTCCGCCAGCAACTGCAAGCGCCTCTGGTGGTCCTCAATGGCAAAAATCGGCATCAGGCGAAGATACCCGGTATTGGCGGGGGGCGGGCGGGAGAAATCGATAAAGTTGCGGTTGGTGTCGATACCCTCGTGATCGCAGCGGCGGCAGTGGGCGTAGCCCCAGGGATTGAGGGCGTTGACCAGCAGTGCCGCCGTGTCCTCCGGCAGTCGCAGGTCACCGGTGGTGAGCAGCCCCAGGAAATCCACTTCAATGGCGGTACCGACAAAGCCCTCCACCCCATGGGTACCGGCGATCACCACCAACACGCGAGAGGCCGCGGGATCGCCGATCCAGGCTGTCTGACAGACCAGTTCCGGATCCTCTGGATGGGCAAAATCCCTGCCGGCGACAGGGCCGGCCAGGGCCGCCAGGGCCGCCGCCCAAAGTCCTCGCCCCCCCTGATAGGAGGCGGGAAAAACCTGTGGTGAGAACTGCTTGAGATCCGCCTGGAAGGACATGGTTGCACCCCTTGAGTGACGGAAATCATAGCCGGAAACCGAAACCTGCATAAGCGCCCAAAGGGACTATATTTGTATTGCCCAGTTTAAAAAAGAAGCGCAAAATCGCCGCGCCCTCCTCCCTGACCTGCTACTTCACTACCGGAACATGACACAGACCCTGATTATCGTTGACGACATGGCCGACTGGGCGCCCTTCTACCCCAGCGAGCACGTGATGCTCTTTGCCGACTACCTGGACAGCGGCCGTGTCAACACCGGCGACCGCACCCGCATCATCAACCTCTGCCGCAGCTTCAAGTACCTGTCGGACGGCTACTACTGCTCCCTGCTGGCGGAGGCCAGGGGCCACAGCGTGATCCCCTCGGTCAAGGTGCTCAACGACCTGGGCAAGCGCTCCCTGTATCAGATTCAGCTGGACGAAATTTCCGCGGAGCTGGCCAAGACCCTCAAGGCCCAGGCCACCCAGGACGACATCGTCCTCCACAGCTATTTCGGCAGCACCTCCAACAGCGACTACCGGGAGCTGGCCCGCCGCCTGTTTGAACTTTTCCCTTGCCCGGTACTGGAGATCACCCTGCGCCACCGCAAGCGCTGGGAAATCGCCTCCCTCAAGGCGCGCTCCCCCCGCGGCCTCAGCGATCAGGAGGAAACCACCTTTGCCGACGCCCTCAACCACTACAGCCGCCGCATCTGGCGCAAGTCGCGAAGCCGCAAGGTCTACCAGTTCGACCTGGCCATGCTGGTCAACCCCGACGAGGCCATGCCCCCCAGTGACGCCAAGGCACTGAAGAAATTCGTCAAGGCGGGCGCCGATGTGGGCATCGACGTGGACATTATCGGCCCCAGGGATTACCAGCGGCTGCCGGAATACGACGGCCTCTTTATTCGCGAAACCACCAATATCGACCACCACACCTACCGCTTCGCCAAGCGCGCCGAGGCCGAGGGCATGGTGGTGGTGGACGACTCCAGTTCGATTCTGCGCTGCACCAACAAGATCTACCTGGCGGACCTGTTCCACAAGTTCAAGGTGCCGGCCCCCCGCACCCGGATTCTGCGCCGGGACAACGCCGCCCAGCTGGACGAGGTGGAGGCGGCTTTCGGCTACCCCATCGTGATCAAGATTCCCGACGGCGCCTTTTCCCGCGGGGTGGTCAAGGTGGCCAACCGCCAGGAACTGGAAGCCAGCACCAGGGAGCTGTTTCAGAAGACCTCACTGTTGCTGGCCCAGGAGTTCCTCTACACCGACTTCGACTGGCGGATCGGCATTTTCAACAACAAGGCCCTCTACGCCTGCCGCTACTACATGGTCAAAAACCACTGGCAGATCTACCGCCACGGCACCACCAAGACCGACAGTGGCGGCTTTGACACCCTGCCCACCTTCGAAGTCCCCAAGGGGGTGCTGGAGGCCGCCCTCGCCGCCACCAGACCCATTGGCAACAGCCTCTACGGGGTGGATGTAAAGGAAAAGAACGGCAAGGGCTATGTGATTGAAGTGAACGACAATCCCAATATCGACCGCGGTGTCGAAGACCGCTATCTGGGGGACGAACTCTACGCCCAGGTTATGGGGGAGTTCCTGCGGCGGCTGCAGGCGGGCCGGCGGGGAGATTGAGAATATCGGCTCCAAGGCGCAGGTGGCGGGCAATACCCATCGGATACCGGATTGTGCGAATACCTGCGCCCTTCCGTCCGCAGCCAATTTAAGGGACCGCTGACTAATTTATCCTTTGTCGTTGCGGACCCAAAGCGCTGTGGGGAGCCCGCCAGGCGTAGCGAAGTAATCTCAGAGCCGAAGCCATGCAATGGGTTATGGGCAGGCTGTTGGGGTTTATATCCCCACACCCCGCCCGGCGGCTACTGTGCCGATGTCCAAGCAATCCAGTGCCGCCGCCGGGCAGGCCGCCTACCCGCCGACAATCAACGGCCACACCGCGTCCAGCAAAATGGGCTGGGCCGCTGCCGTGGGGTGAATGCCATCCTCCTGGATCAGGTTGCGATCATTCAACTGGTCAAAGCCCAGGGCCAGCCTGGGCACCCGGTAACTGGTCTCCAGCTGGTCGAAAATTTGCTGAAAGCGCCGGTTGAAGTGGATCCCGTAGCTGGTGGGCAGGTCCACACTGATCAGGATCACCTCCGCGCCCTGCTGCTGGGACAGCTCGATCATGGTCGCCAGATTGCTGCGCATGGCGCTGAGGGACATGCCCCTGAGGCCGTCGTTGCCCCCCAGCTCCACCACCACCAGATCGGGCTGGTGCTGCTCCAGCAGGGACGGCAACCGCATCAGGCCCCCGGCGGTGGTGTCGCCGCTGACGCTGGCGTTGACCACCTCAAAGCGCCCCGGGTACTTTTTGTCCAGACGCTGGCTGAGCAGATTTACCCAGCCCGACTCCAGGGGCATGCCGTAGGCGGCACTGATGCTGTCCCCCAAAACAACAATGGTTTCCGCCACCGCTATCAGGGGGATAAAAGAAAACAAAACAACCAGCAGGCGTTTTCGCATAGTATGTGGTCCGGTAACCCCATGGCAGGAAACGTGATTGATGACCGGCAGCAACGCCCTCGGCGAGCAGCAGACCCCCACAGGCAACATCCTCAGTGCCGCCAACCTCAGCAAGACAGTGATCGCAGCAGACGGCCCTTTGACCATTCTGGCGGGCATTGGTTTTGCGATCAAGGCCAGTGAAACCCTGGCCATCGTCGGCGTGTCCGGCTCTGGAAAATCCACCCTCCTCAGCATTCTCGCCGGCCTCGACCAACCCAGCTCGGGCACCGTGGAACTGTGCGGCCAACGCCTGGACCTCCTGGACGAAGACGGCCGGGCGGCGGTGCGGGGCCGCCATGTGGGCTTTGTCTTCCAGTCCTTCCAGCTGCTGCCCACCCTCACCGCCCTGGAGAACACTCTGCTGCCCCTGGAAGTGCTGGGCCGCACCAATGGCGAGGCGGTGGCGCGGGAGCTTCTGGAGCGGGTGGGCCTGGGCATGCGCCTCAATCACTACCCCCGCCAGCTGTCCGGGGGCGAGCAACAACGGGTGGCCATCGCCCGGGCCTTTATCACCCAACCGGACATTCTGTTTGCCGATGAACCCACCGGCAACCTGGACACCGCCACCGGCCGCAAGATCATCGACCTGCTGTTTGCCATGAACCGTGAACTGGATACCACCCTGGTGCTGGTGACCCACGACAAGGCTCTGGCGGAGCGCTGCCAGCGCCAGCTGGAGCTGGACGGCGGCCACCTGGTGGCGGCGCCGTGAGAACCTTCAGCCTCGCCACTCAGCTGCTGCGCCGCGACTGGCGCTCCGGGGAACTGGCGACCCTGGTGGGCGCCCTGCTGATCGCGGTAACCGCCGTACTCACCATCGCCCTGATCACCGACCGCCTGACAGCGGGCATGGCCAGGGAATCCGCCGAGCTGATTGGTGGCGACCTGGTGATCGTCAGCACCCGGGAGCCGGATCCCGGGTGGCGGCAACTGGGAGCCGAGCTGGGCCTGGCCAGCGCCCGCATCCACCTCTTCGATTCGGTGATCTTCGCCGGTGACGACATGCTCCTCAGCAGCGTCAAGGCGGTGAGCGACAGCTACCCCCTGCTGGGCCAGCTGGAGGTGGCGCCGGCCCCGGGGGAGCCCTCGGCGCCAGTGGCGGGAATCCCCTCCCCCGGCAACGCCTGGGTGGATGCCAGGGTACTGGAGCGCCTCAACGCCAATGTCGGCGATAGCATCAATTTTGGCGCCACCACCCTGACCATCGAGCGCATCCTCACCCTGGAGCCGGACGAGGGCGGGGGCCTGTTCAGCTTTGCCCCCCGCATCCTGATCAACGAAGCTGATCTGGAGCCGGCACAGGTGCTGGGTCCGGGCAGCCGGATCCGCTATCGCACCCTGTTCCTGGGCGCCAACAGCGAAGCCCTGCGCCAGCGCCTGGAACCCACACTGGGGGTTGGCCACCGCCTGCTGGAACCCGATGGCGCCGACAACCGGGCCTCCGCCGCCCTGCTCAAGGCCACCCAGTACATTCGCATTGCCACCCTGCTGTCCCTGGTGCTGGCGGCCATCGCCATCGCCCTTACCGCCAAGCGCTACAGCGAACGCCACTACGATGTCAGCGCCATGCTGCGCTGTCTCGGCGCCCAGCAGCATGCCATCTTCCGCCTCT
>CAZWUP010000087.1:0-10392 GCA_964637045.1 uncultured Porticoccaceae bacterium
TATGTACGGTTCTGTGAGAGGGATGAGGCGGTGACGCCTCACCCTACTCGATGTGTGCTGAATGGTGTGGTCAGGGGGCCCACTGCCCCTCGCCAGGGGTTGGCCCCGAGGCGTCAGGTATTCGCCATCGACCGCAATTTGTCCAGATCCAGTATTTCAATCTCCTTTTTGTCCACCTGCAGCACCTGCTGCTTCTGGAAACGGCTGAATACCCGGCTCACGGTTTCCACCGTCAGCCCCAGGTAGTTGCCGATATCGGCCCTGGACATGGGCAGCCGGAAGCGGCTGTCGGACAGGTTGCGCCGGGCGTTGCGGGCAGAGATGCTGGTGAGGAGGGTCGCCACCCGCTCCTCGGCACTGTTTTTGCTGAGCATGGTGATCAATTGCTGGTCGCTGGTGATTTCACGGCTCATCAGGGCAAAAAAGTGGCGCTGCAGTGAGGGAATCTTGGCACTCAGGTCCTCCATGCGGGAAAAGGGGATCTCGCAGATGGCGGAGGTCTCCAGGGCGATGGCGGAGTTGATATGGTTGGGGTGGCCGATGCCATCCATGCCGAAGATCTCGCCCGGCAGGTAGAACCCGGTGACCTGCTCGACCCCCTGATTGTTGACGGCGAAGCCCTTGATGGCGCCACTGCGCACGGCGTAGATGGAGCGGAACATCTCGCCGGCATGGTAAATGTAGTCCCCCCGCTGGAGCGGGCGCCCCCGTTCGACAATCTCGTTGAGGCGGTCGATTTCGTGGGCTTGCAGGGCTATGGGAAGGCACAGAGCATTCATGCGGCAGTCGCCACAGTTGATCGCTCTGTTGTGGGGGCACTTGGCTTCCATGGGATCTCCCAGTTTGACTACCTGGGATTATAGGCCTGTGGAAGGGGTCACACAATCAGCTGCTGTCCGCGTTCAGTGGCGGCTGAAAAGGGTACACATAACCCCCAGGTTGCGCAGGCCGTCCTGGGTCGGGGTCCAGCAGCCACTTTCCTCCACCAGCCAGCCCAGGGCCAACAGCCTGGCGAGCAACGGCTGGCGGCTGCTGAAGAAGTCCTGGTCCACCCGGTGATAACAGTAGAGCTGCTGGATAAACCGGAAGGCTTCATCCCCGGCTACCGGGTGGGGGCTCCAGCGGTTCACGGGGGTCACCCCCCGCTGGATGCTGGTTTCATAGCCTTCGCCAATGTCCAGGTTGTGGTACAGGTAGCCGGCGATCATCCCCTCCGCCCTGGCCCCCAGGGCCAGCCAGTCCCTGGTGGCGGCGGAATGAAACCCCCAGGGACCGTAGGCCAGGTTGCCACTGGCCAGCAGCTTGAGGTCCGGGTGACCGGATTTCTTGAAGCACTTGTCCCCCATCAGGGTGTAATTGGCGCCCTTCAGAAGGGCGCAAATCTGGGTAAATAACTGCAGACAGGCGTCCTGGTCCCCGGCTTGCTCCAGGCCCTGGTGATCCAGGTTGACGTCAATCTCCTCCAGGCCGGCGGCGGTGAGCAGGGCGATCAGTTTTTCGGCGTAGATCGGGCTGGTGTCGGCGCCAACATCCACTCCGGCGCCGATGCCGTAGGCGGCGAATTCCGCGATCCCCGCCAGGGCCCGGGACACCGGGTCCAGGCTCCGGTCGGGACCGGCGATGGAGGCATCGATGGCGATCTGGATATGATTGAAGCCCAGTCCCCTGAGCAGGGCCAGGTGATCCGACGTGCACTGTTCCAGGGTCAGGCACGCGGTGCGCTCCCCCTGGCTGCCCTCGAGGATCCGGTATTTACTGCACAGGCGAAATATCAGCTCCGTCAGCTCTTCGCTGTTGAACTGGCGCAAGGGAAAGCCCTGCAGGCGCAGGGAATACACCGCCTGCCTGGAGGGCAGGTAGTCCCGCTTCAGGGCCAGCTCCCTGGTGATCAGATTCAGGTAGTTGTCAATCCTGATCCGGGGGGCGCGGATGACGATTCCCCCTCGGGCGATGCTGGGAAGCCGGTGGCTGAGCGCAGTGTGCTCAAAGTCCGCCGGGTACGCCAGCAGCGACGAAAATTCGCTTGGAGTTGATTGTTGAGCCCTGGTCACGTTCTGCCTTTACCTGTTGTGTGAGGGAGCCCTGTGGCGATAAAACCTCGATTCCGGTAACTCTAAGGGGCGCCGCTGTGGCAACAAATGACGTAAATCAACAGACGGTGGTTGCGCCGTGAAAAAGCCATGCAATTTGTCAGGTCTTTTCCGCGGCGCGGACGTGTCGCGTCGGCCCGGGGTGTCCCAAGGCAGACGCTGGAACCCGAATCTGCCCACTGGGTATCGGCGGACATGGGCGCAGGGGAGGCGGGCCACTGTGCGGCCGGGAGCCATTCGGGTTAGACTTGACCAATCAAAGACCCCAGGTGTTGGGGTTGTCTCGCGGAGAAAGTCAGATGACGAAGATATTGGCTGTTATCAACCATTGGCCCAGCGCCGAGCGGGTCCTGGCAAAGGCGGCGGAGCTTGCCCGGGCCATTCACGGGGAGGTTGTCGTTTACTGCCCGGTGTTCAGCCAGGTGGAGGAGCTCAATCGCTATATCGGTTTCGACAACTACCAGACTGTGCGGGAGGAGCTGGTGGCGGAGTGCCAGGCCCAGCTGGAGGAGATGCCCGCCGCCGAGGGATTGGAGCTGGAGGTGGAATGGCAACCCAAGCCCTACAGGGGGGTGGCGGACAAGGCCGAGGAGCTTTCGGCGGCGATGATCGTGATGGGTGTGAGCGAACACAGTGTGATCGGCGACTTTCTCCACAAGCCGGATGACTGGCACCTGCTGCGGGATGCCTGTTGTCCGGTGCTGATTCTCAGCGACCGGGAGACCGCTTGCAGCGCGGTAACCGCAGCGGTGGATGCCCTGGATGACAGCGATGCTCAGCAGGCACTCAATGCCCGCCTGCTCGACGCGGCGGTGATGATGTCCGAGGCCCTGGGGGTGCCGCTGCGGGTGGTCAGCGTGGTGCCCGACCCGTCCTATCTGTACTCGGATTTTTCCGCCACTGATACCCTGGCCATGACCCAGTTCCGGGGGCAGGCAGAGGCGGCGGCCCAGCGCCATCAGCGCCAATTACTGGAGCGCTTTGGGGTGCGGGCACAGCAGGCTGTGGTGCTCAGCGGGCGGGTGGAAAGGCACCTGCAAGAGGCCCTGAGCCACTCCGGGCTGCTGGTGATTGGTACCATTGCCAACAAAGGGGTGAAGGGATTCTTTTTGGGCAATACTGCGGAGCGACTGCTGCGCCATCTGGATGGTGATATGTTGGTGGTGAGCTGAGTTGTTTGGCTTTTCCCTCAGGCGCTGATAGCCCGGTGTCGACGGATCCCACGCCCCCTGCTGTGAATAATCCGCTGCCGGCGGATGCCCCCGCTGGTGGCGCCTCTGCGGGGGCGGGGTAGCCCGGATGTCGCCCACCGCGGCAATCGTTATTCCCGTCCTCAACGAGGCGCAGACCATCGTCTCCTGTCTGCGTGAACTGCAGCGATGGCGGCCCCTTGTGGAGCTGATTGTGGTCGACGGGGGCAGTGCCGACGCCACCGTCAGCCTTGCCGAGCCCCTGGCGGATCGGGTGCTGACCAGCCCCCGCGGGCGGGCGCTGCAGATGAATGCCGGGGCCGCCGCCAGTGGCGGCCGCCTGCTGATGTTTCTCCACGCAGATACCCGACTGCCCGCCAGCTGTGACCTGGAGCGGCTGGCCGAGGGCGTGGCGGCCGGGTCGGGCTGGGGCTTCTTTGCCCTGCGCCTGTCGGGTCGCCACCCCGCCTTTCGGCTGATCGAGCGGGGCATCAGCTGGCGCTCCCGTCTGACCGGGGTGGGCACCGGGGATCAGCTGCTGTTTGTCCGCCGCGAGCTGTTTGCCGAGGTGGGGGGGTACCCGCCCATTCCGCTGATGGAGGATGTGGCCCTCAGCAAGATGCTCCGGGCCCGCGGCGGGCCACCCCTGAACCCCGGCATGGCTGTCACCACATCTAGTCGCCGCTGGGAGCAGCGGGGAATTCTGCCCACCACCCTGCTGATGTGGTGGTTGCGGCTGCGCTATTTTTGCGGCGCGGATCCCCGCACCCTTCACCGCAGGTACTACGGATGAAGTATCCCCAGGGCCGCCTGCTCCAGTTTGCCCGCTACCCGGTGCTCGGTCGGGTCAAGACCCGGCTCGCCCCGGCGCTGGCCCCTGAGGTTATTCTCGAACTCCACTGGCGCCTGGTGGCCCACACCAACGGGGTGCTCCAGCGGTCGCAGCTGGCCCAGGTTGCGCTCTGGTACAGCAGCGAGGGCGGGGTGGCGGAGGGGGATCCCTTTGTCGCGGGGCTGTGGTGGGCATCCAGCCACCGGCAGCAGGGGGCCGATCTTGGCGAGCGAATGCACAATGCCTTTGCCGCCACCCTCGGCCCTCAAGGCGGCTGTGAGTTTGCCGTACTGGTGGGCAGCGATTGCCCCTTTCTGCACCGGGATATCCTCCATCAGGCCCTGGCGGCACTGGCCGATGGCGTCGACGCGGTAATCGGCCCCGCCGCCGACGGTGGCTACTATCTGATCGGCTTGCGCCGGCCCCGGGAAGCGCTGTTCACCGATATTCCCTGGGGTGGGGGGGACGTCTGTGCCATTACCCTGGCGAGACTGTCCCGGCTCGGTTTAAGTTGCTCCCTGTTGGAGACTTTGGCGGACGTCGATGTCCCCGCCGATCTGGCCCTCCTCGAGGAATTTCCCCACCTGCGGGTCCGTTAAATCCAAAGTATTTTTTAAGTGATTGAAATAAAAGGATTAATAGTTGTTGACTGGGGGTGTGTTTAGCCCTATTTTGGCCGCGTATTCTGCATAGACCAGCTGTCTCTATTTCAAGCGATTTTTGTCAGAGGTGGTTACCGTGAGCGACGAAGACGACGACCTGGATGAAGTCTCAATGGACGATGACAACACTGTTGATGATCAAGACCTCAAGCCCTCTCCAGCAGCGGATCTGGAAGCTCGTCGGCGCCTTGAAGCCCGGCTTGAAGAACGCCGCTTGAGCAAGTTGATCCAGGATTACGATTTCGATATCGACGAAATTGCCTGAGAGTCGGCCCTGTCTTTGATCGGGCGCAATTAGATGTGCCGAGCTCTGCACTTTCCCCCAAATTTGGGCATAATACCGCCTCTTCTTCCGTGGAGAGGTTTTCTTGACTTCAGTCCCCCTGCTCGAATGTGCCGATATTGCCTTTGAACGGGATGATCTGCCCCTTTTTCAGGGTGTTTCCTTCCAGCTGTTCCCCTCCCATGCGGTGCAGATCGCCGGTGCAAACGGGGCGGGCAAGACCACCTTATTGCGCATTCTCGCCACATCATTGGCCGCCACCAGCGGTGATATTTTGTGGCAGGGCAGCTCCGTGGCCGGGCGGCTGGCCGCCTACCGCGGCGATATGCTGTATCTGGGCCACAGCGCTGGTATCAAACCGTCCCTCACCCCGCGGGAAAACCTGGCGTGGTTTTTTCGCCTGTTTCCCTCCTCCGGCGGCGATATCGACGACGCCCTGCGCAGGGTGAACCTCGCCGGTTTCGAGGATACCCCGGTCCACACCCTGTCCGCCGGTCAGCAGCGGCGGGTGGCCCTGGCCCGCCTGGTGCTCAGCCGCGCCCGGCTGTGGCTGCTCGATGAGCCCTTCACCGCCATTGATGTGCAGGGAGTTGCCGGGCTGGAGCAGCTGATGGCGGACCACCTGGCGGGGGGCGGCGGGGTGTTGCTGACCAGTCACCAGCGGCTGTCGCTGGCCAACCTGCGGGTGCTGCAACTGGAGTCCTATGCTGCTGTCCACTGAAGCCAGGGGCGGCGCCTTCGCCGCAATTTTCCGCCGCGACCTGAGGCTTGCCTTCCGTCATCGCGGCGAACTGGCCAATCCGCTATTCTTTTTCCTCATGGTGGCCACCCTGGTGCCCTTGGGGGTGTCGCCGGAAGCCAGGGTGCTGGCGGGCCTGGCGCCGGGGATGATCTGGGTGATGGCGCTGCTGGCATCCCTGCTGTCCGCGGAAACCCTGTTTGTCAGCGATTACCGGGACGGCAGTCTGGAGCAGTTGCTGATAGCCCCCCAGTCCCTGTGGCAGTTGGTGCTGGCCAAGGTGCTGGCCCACTGGCTGGTGACCGGGCTGCCCCTCACCCTGTTTTCCCCGCTGCTGGGGGTGATGCTGTCGCTGCCCGCGGAGGGCTTCCTGCCCCTGGTGTTGAGCCTGGCCATGGGCACGCTCACCCTGAGCATGATTGGCTCGGTGGGGGCGGCGCTGACGGTGGCGATTCCCCGGGGTGGGTTGTTGCTGTCGCTGATCGTTATGCCCCTGTACATGCCGGTGCTGATTTTTGGCGCCAGCTCGGTTCAGCAGGCGGTGGATGGTTTTTCCGCCGGTGGCACCCTGGCGATTCTCGGGGCGCTGCTGGCGTTTTCCTGTATGGTTACCCCCTTCGCTGCGGCGGGGGCTCTCAGGGTCGGTTTGCATGGCTAGTTTTCCACAGTGGTTTCATCGTCTGGGGTCGCCGAAGTCCTTCTATCAAGTGACCGGCAGGTGGCTGCCGTGGCTGGCGGTCACCAGCCTGATTTTATTGGTTGTCGGCACCGTGTGGGGCTTGGGGTTTGCCCCCCAGGATGCCAAGCAGGGCAACAGCTACCGGATTATTTATATCCATGTGCCGGCATCATTTTTGGCCCTGGCGGGATACTACGTGATGGCGGTGGCCGGCGCCGTGGGCCTGATCTGGCGGATGAAGCTCGCCCATATGGTGATGAAGAGCGCCGCCCCCATAGGGGCCGCCCTCACCTTTGTCGCCCTCTTTACCGGGGCCCTGTGGGGCAAGCCCACCTGGGGTACCTACTGGGTGTGGGATGCCAGAATCACCTCCATGCTGGTGCTGTTTTTTCTCTACCTGGGGGTGCTGGCGCTGCAGCACGCCTACACCAACGGCGATGCCGCCAACAAGGCCAGCGCTGTGCTGGCCCTGGTGGGGACGGTGAACATTCCCATTATTTACAAATCGGTGGACTGGTGGTACACCCTGCACCAGCCCGCCACCATCAAGCTCACCGGGGCGCCATCGATGCACCCGGACATGTTTCAACCCCTGTTGGTGATGATTGTGGGGTTTTACTGCTTCTACGCCCTGGTGCTGATTCTCGCCACCAGGGCCGAAATTCTTTACCGGGAGCGCCGCACCAGTTGGGTGCGAGCGCTTATAATTCGGGAGTAGCCACGTGTTTCAATTTGCCAGTTTCAGCGACTTCATCACCATGGCGGGGCACGGCCCCTACGTCTGGGTGTGCTACCTGGTAACCCTGATGGTAATGATCTGGTTGGTGTGGAGCCCGCTGTTGCGAGCCCGGGCGACCTTGCGCACCCTCGCCGCGGAGGAGCGCCGGCGGCTTGCCGCCAACCCGGATGCCGTCCGTTGATTGTCCCGGCCCATGAACTCCGGGCCAGGGCGGTTGTCTTTCATCCCAGCCATGCCGTTTACCGGGTGCTGTCGCCGCTGACAGCAGCCCACACGCCACAGAGGTCACCGAGCCAGTTATGCATCCAGTTCGCCGCCAACGCCTGATTGCCGTGGTTTTTATCGTTATCGCCGCCTCCGTGGCGGTAGGGCTGCTGACCTATGCCCTGCGCCAGAATATCAACCTGTTTTATGCCCCCTCCCAGGTCGCCGCCGGCGAGGCGCCGGTGGGAACCCGGATCCGCATTGGCGGCATGGTGGTGGCCGACAGTCTGACCCGCCCCGAGCAGTCCCTGGAAGCCAACTTTGTGCTCACCGATGGCCCGGCCCAGGTCAGGGTGTCCTATACCGGAATTCTTCCCGATCTGTTTGCTGAAGGGGAGGCGGCCGTTGCCACCGGCGAGCTGCGCCCCGACGGCGTCTTCGCCGCCACCGAGGTGTTGGCCAAGCACGACGAAAACTATATGCCTCCGGAAGTGGCCGATGCCATGGACAAGGCCATGGAAAAAGCCCACGGAGAGCGCCAATGATTCCCGAGATCGGTCATTTTTCGCTGATTCTGGGCCTCTGTCTGACCCTGCTGCTGGCGGTGATTCCCCTGGCGGGGGTGCAGCGGGGCAATCTGCTGTGGATGTCCCTGTGCCGCCCCCTGGCCGCCGGCCAGCTGGTGTTTGCCCTGATCAGCCTGCTGTGCCTGGTTCAGGCCTTCGCAGCCGATGACTTCAGCGTGCAGTATGTGGCGGACAACTCCAATTCCCTGTTGCCCTGGTACTACAAGGTCAGCGCGGTGTGGGGTGCCCACGAGGGGTCCCTGTTGCTGTGGGTGTTTATCCTCGGCGGCTGGATCTTCGCCGTGGCGCTGTTCAGCCGCAGTCTGCCCCTGGCCATGGTGGCCCGGGTGCTGTCGGTGATGGCCCTGGTGGCCATTGGCTTTTACCTGTTCCTGTTGTTTACCTCCAACCCCTTTGCGCGGGCGCTGCCGTTTTCACCCGCCGATGGTGGCGACCTCAACCCCTTGCTCCAGGATATCGGGCTGATCATCCACCCCCCCCTGCTTTACATGGGCTATGTGGGTTTCAGCGTACCCTTTGGCTTTGCCATCGCCTCTCTGCTGGCGGGCCGCCTCGACGCCGCCTGGGCGCGCTGGACCCGGTTGTGGACCACCGCCGCCTGGGGGTTTCTCACCCTGGGCATCGCCCTGGGCAGTTGGTGGGCCTACTACGAGCTGGGCTGGGGGGGCTGGTGGTTCTGGGATCCGGTGGAAAATGCCTCCTTCATGCCCTGGCTGGCGGGCACCGCCCTGGTGCACAGTCTGGCGGTGACGGAAAAGCGCGGGATTTTCCGCAGCTGGACCCTGCTGCTGGCCATCTTCACCTTTTCCCTCAGTCTGCTGGGGGCGTTTCTGGTGCGCTCCGGCGTGTTGACGTCGGTGCATGCCTTCGCCACTGATCCCACCCGCGGGGTATTTATCCTCGCCTTTCTGGGGCTGACGGTTGGCGGCTCGCTGCTGCTCTACGGGCTCCGAGGTCACAGTGTTAGAACCCCGGCCAGCTTTTCCTGGTTGTCCCGGGAGGCCTTTATGCTGGTCAACAATGTGCTGTTGGTGAGCGCCACCGCCATAATTCTGCTGGGTACCCTCTACCCACTGCTGGCGGACGTGCTGGACTGGGGCAAGATCTCCGTGGGGCCACCCTATTTCAATCTGTTCTTTGTGCCTCTGGCCGTAGCCGCGGGCCTGCTGCTGGCGCCGGGCTCGGTGCTGCGCTGGAAGAAAGTGGAGACCGCCTGGCTGCGGCCAAAACTGGTGTTGCCCGCCGCTGTAGCCATAGGCGGGGGCATCCTGGGACCCCTGGTGCTGGGGGACAAGCTGACCTTTGGCGCCTTTGTCACCGTGGCGGTCTTTCTCTGGGTGGTGTGCTTCGTGGTTGTCGACTGGCTGGACAAGGCTGCCCACAGCCAGGGGCGCTGGTACGGCCTGCGCCGCCTGAGTGGCAGCTACTACGGCATGCAGCTGGCCCACCTCGGGGTGGCTTGCGCCATTCTCGGCGGCGGCCTGACCACCATTTACACCGCCGAGAAGGATGCCCGTGTGGAACCCGGCACCGTGGTGGAGATGGGCAGCTACAACTTTATCTTCGAGGGCGTGCGCCCCGTTCGGGGACCCAACTATGTCGCCGACGAGGCGGTGGTTCGGGTCACCAAGGGCGGCCGCGAGGTCGCCACCCTGCACCCCCAAAAGCGCCGCTACCTGGTGCGCAGTCAGGTGATGACCGAAGCGGGGATCCAGGGAGGGCTGTGGCGCGACCTCTACGTCTCCCTCGGGGAGGATCTGGGCAACGGTGCCTGGGCGGTGCGGGTCCATGTCAAGCCCTTTGTCCGCTGGATCTGGCTGGGAGCCCTGCTGATGGCCCTGGGGGGTACCCTGTCCATGTTTGACAAGCGCTACCGCGCCGCCCGGGTGCGGGAAAATCAGGCCCAGCTGGCGGCTGCCGCACCATGAGCAATCTCAAACTCTTTGTTCCGTTTTTTGTCTTTTTGGCCCTGGCCCTGGTGTTGTACAAGGGGCTGGAAAAGGATCCCAACGAGTTGCCTTCGGCGCTGATAGGCCGGCCAGTGCCGGCGTTCTCCCTGCCGGACCTGCTCAATCCCGGGCAGTTCGTCGATGAGAGCGTCTTTCAGGGTGAGGTCACCCTGCTCAATGTGTGGGCCACCTGGTGCCCCTCCTGTCGGGTTGAGCATCCGTTTCTGGTGGACCTGGCCAACCAGGGGGTGCGCATCGTGGGGATGGACTACAAGGATCAGGACCAGCTCGCCAGGGACTGGCTGGAGCAGTTGGGCAATCCCTACGCGGTGACCTTTACCGACGCCAGCGGCAAGTTGGGGGTGGACCTGGGGGTGTTTGGTGCCCCCGAGACCTACCTGGTGGACAGGGGCGGAGTTATCCGCGCCAAACACGTGG
>CAZWUP010000088.1:0-10387 GCA_964637045.1 uncultured Porticoccaceae bacterium
GTACAAAGCGAAGCGCTTTATGTACCTGGCCCGGCACCTGATGCCCAGCGATGCGGAGAAAGTCCTGGCCAACCAGGCGCCGGGGGTCTACGGCCAGCAGGAGTACAAAAGGTTCTATCCGGCGGGGGAGGTCACCGCTCAGCTGGTGGGCTACACCAATATCGACGACCAGGGCCAGGAGGGGATCGAACTGGCATTTGAAAAAAACCTGGCGGGTCGGCCCGGTTCCCGCACCGTGCTCAAGGACCGCAACGGCCAGGTGATCAAGGAAATCGGCCTGGTGGAAAGCGAGAGGTCCGGCAAGGATATCGCCCTCAGCATCGACCTCCGCCTCCAGTACCTGGCCTACCGGGAACTGAAGGCGGCGGTCAATCGTTTCCAGGCGGCCTCCGGGTCCCTGGTAATGCTGGATGCGGAGACCGGCGAAGTGCTGGCCATGGTCAACCAGCCCTCCTACAACCCCAACAACAGGGTGGGGATGGACATCGCGGGACTGCGCAACCGGGCCATGACGGATATCGTCGAGCCCGGTTCCACCATGAAGCCCCTCACCGTGGCCGCCGCCCTGGAGAGCGGCAAGTACACGGCGGAATCCGTTTTCGAAACCCACCCGGGCTATATCTGGGTTGCCGGCAAGACCTTTGCCGATCACTCCAACTACGGCACCCTGGATATGACCGGGGTGCTGAGAAAATCCAGCCAGGTGGCCACCACCCAGATGGCCCTGGAACTCGACCCCAATATGGTCCGCGACATGTTTTCCCGCTTCGGTATGGGGGATGCGCCGGGTACCGGCTTCCCCGGGGAGAGCACAGGTATGCTGCCGGAGCACCGCAAGTGGCGCACCGTCGAGCGCATTACCATGGCCTTCGGCTACGGCCTGTCGGCGACCCCCTTGCAGGTGGCCAGGGCCTACACCGTATTGGCCAACGACGGGGTCAGAAAGCCGGTGTCCCTGCTCAAGCGCGACAAGCCACCCCTGGGTGAGCAGGTCCTGGATGCCGATATCGCCCGCAGCATTCGCGAGATGATGGTGTCCGTTACCGAGACCGGCGGCACTGCCACCCGCGCCGCCATTCCCGGCTACAGTGTGGCCGGCAAGACCGGCACCTCCCACAAGGTGGGGCCCAATGGCTATGAAGCCAAGCGTTACGTGGGGCTTTTTGCCGGGATGGTGCCCGCCGACAACCCCCGCCTGGTCACCGTGGTGGTGATCGACGACCCCAAGGGCAAGGAATACTACGGCGGTGCCGTGGCCGCTCCCGTGTTTGCCAGGGTCAACGCCGACGCCCTCCGCCTGCTGCGGGTGCCGCCGGATATTCTCCCCGACACCAAGGTTGCCGATCAGATCACCATTCCCCTGCGGGGAGGCCGCTCGTGATGCCAGCGACCCCCCTCAAGCCAACCATCAGCCTGTGGGCACTGTTGCCCGAGGCGCTGCGTCGCCGCGGCCATCGGGATGTTGCGATCTCCGGCCTGACCCAGGACAGCAGGGCCGTCGTCCCCGGCTGCCTGTTTCTTGCCCTGCGGGGCCTGCGCAGTGACGGGCGGGGGTTTATTCCCCAGGCCATTGCCGGCGGCTGTGCCGCGGTGATCGCCGAGGCCCGGGATTTCGCCACTCTGTACCCCGCCGACGGCACCGTCGTCAGGGCTGTTCAGCGGGCCGGGATACCCCTGGTGCTGGTGGACGATCTCGATCGCGAACTGAGTGCCATCGCCGCTCGCTATTACGGTGAGCCGGGGGCTGCCCTCACCCTGTTCGGGGTGACCGGCACCAACGGCAAGACCACCTGCGCCAGCCTGATCGCCCAGCTGACCAGTCTGCTGGATGGCGACTGTGGCCTGATCGGCACCCTCGGCCAGGGGGTGGCCAGTCGCGGTCAGCTGACCCTCACCGAAACCGGCATGACCACCCCGGATGCCGTCAGCCTGCAGGCCATTCTCGCGGACCTGCGCAACCGGGGCATCGCCTCTGCCGCCATGGAGGTCTCCTCCCACAGCCTGTCCCAGCACCGGGTTGAGGCGGCGGGCATCGACTGCGCCATCTTCACCAACCTCAGCCGCGACCACCTGGACTATCACGGCGACGAGGCCAGTTACGGTGCCGCCAAGGCCAGACTCTTTGCCCTGCCGGGGGTGCGCATCGCCATTGTCAACGGCGACGATCCCTTCGGCGCGGGATTGTTGGACAACCTGCCGCCCCACCTGGAGGGCTACAGCTACGGTTTTGGCGATACCGCGGATATTCGCGCCACCGGCCTCCAGCTGTCCGCCACTGGCATGACTTTCAACCTGAGCTCCCCCTGGGGCTGCGGAACGGTGAACAGCGGCCTGCTGGGGCAGTTCAATGCTCTCAATCTGCTGGCGGCGGTGGCCGCCCTCTGCGCCAGCGGTGCGGAGTTGCGGGAGGTGCTGGCGGCGGTGCCCAGCCTGACCCCAGTCCCCGGCCGCATGGAGGTGGTTGACGGCGGCCATGGCCCCAGGGTGGTGATCGACTACGCCCACACCCCCGACGCCCTGGAAAAGGCCCTGGTCTCCCTGGGGGCGCACTGCGGAGGGGATCTCTGGTGTGTATTCGGCTGCGGTGGCGACCGGGATGCCGGCAAGCGCCCGCTGATGGCGGCGGTGGCGGAGCGCGGTGCGGATCACCTGGTGATCACCAGTGACAACCCCCGCAGCGAAGCGCCGGAGGCCATTATCGCCGATATAGTTGCGGGCCTTGACCACCCGCACAGGGTCTTGGTGCTGGCGGATCGCCGCGCTGCCATTGTCGCTGCGGTGACCCGCGCCGCGGTGGGCGATACGGTGTTGATCGCCGGCAAGGGACACGAAAACTACCAACAGCTCGGTGCCGAGAAACTGCCTTTCAGCGACAGGGATGAAGCGGCCCTGGCCCTGGCAATGCGGGCCTGCGCCACAGGAGACCAATTGTGATTGGCGAGATGACTCTGTCCCAGGCCGCCATCGCCTTTGGCGGCACCCTGTTGTTCCCCGACTGTCACTTTACCTCGGTGTCCACGGACACCCGCACCCTGGGGGACGGTGAGCTGTTTGTCGCCCTGCGGGGCGCCAATTTCGACGGCCACGGCTTTCTCGAGGCAGCCGCCCTTCGCGCCTGTGGCCTGGTGGTCGATGAGCCCGACAAGCGCCTTCACCGGCCCCAGTGGGTGGTGGCAGACACCACGGTCGCCCTGGGCCAGCTTGCCCAGCTCAACCGGGAGCGTTTCGGCGGCACCCTGGTGGCTCTCACCGGGAGCACCGGCAAGACCACCGTCAAGGAGATGATCGCCGCGATCCTCACCCAGGTCGGCCCCACCCTCGCCACCAGGGGCAATCTCAACAACCATATCGGGGTGCCCAGAACGGTGCTCGAGATCGATGACCGGCATCGTTTCGCGGTGATCGAGATGGGCGCCAGCGGGCCCGGTGAAATCGACTACCTGTGCCGCATTGCCCGCCCCGACGTGGCCCTGGTGAACAATGTGATGGCCGCCCATATCGAGGGCTTTGGCAGCGAGGCGGTTATCGCCGACACCAAGGGCGCCGTGTACACCCGGCTGTCCCCGGAGGGGGTGGCGGTGGTCAATCTCGACGACCACTGGGCGCAAAAATGGCTGGCCATGGCGGGCCGCGCGCGAACCCTCACCTATTCCCTGGCCGGCCGCAGCGGAGATCTGGGTGCCGAGGATATCGAAACCCAGGGTGGCGAGGGCTCCCGCTTTCTGCTGCGCATCGGCACCCGCACCCGGAGTGTACAGTTGGCCTTGCCGGGCAGCCACAATATTGCCAATGCCCTGGCGGCGGCGGCCTGTGCCCACGGCGCCGGCGCCAGCCTTGACCATATCGCCGCCGGGTTGGCCGCGGTTACACCGGTCAAGGGCCGCATGCAGGCCCTTGCCGGGCGCCGGGGCAGCAAGGTGCTGGACGATACCTACAACGCCAACCCGGGATCGGTGCGGGCGGCCATCGATGTGCTGGCGGCCAGGCCGGGGCATCGCATCCTGGTGCTGGGGGATATGGCGGAACTGGGCTCCATGGCCACCAAGGGCCACCGGGACATTGGCCTTTACGCCAGAGAGCAGGGCGTCGACGAGCTCTACGTCACCGGCCGTTACGCCGAGCACACCGCCCGCGGCTTTGGTGAAACGACCGAGATTTTTCCCGACCGGGAGTCCCTGGCAGCTGCCCTGTTGGGAACCCTGGATGCAACCACCACAGTGTTGGTGAAAGGTTCCCGCAGTGCCGCCATGGAGCAAGTGGTGGCGCTGATCACAGAGGAGAACGGCGATGCTGCTGTGGCTGGCTGACTGGTTGACCCAATATTACAGCGCCTTCGGGGTGGTCAAGTACCTGACCCTGAGGGCCATTATGGGGGTGCTTACCGCCCTCGGCATATTCCTGGTCTTCGGGCCGGCAATGATCCGCCGCCTGCTGCGCCTGCAGATCGGCCAGGCGGTGCGCAGCGACGGTCCCCAGTCCCACCTCAGCAAGTCCGGCACCCCCACCATGGGCGGCGCCCTGATCCTGCTGGCGCTGTTTGTCTCCACCCTGCTGTGGTCTGATCTGAGCAGCCGCTACGTGTGGGTGGTCCTGGTGGTGACCTTCGTGTTCGGCGCCGTGGGCTGGGTGGATGACTACCGCAAGGTGGTGGAGAAAAACTCGCGGGGTCTGCCCGCCCGCTGGAAGTACCTGTGGCAGTCGGTGGCCGGCCTCGGTGCCGCCACCTTTCTCTACTTTACCGCCACTTCGCCGGCGGAGACCCAGCTGATCGTGCCCTTTTTCAAGGATGTGGCGCTGAGCATGGGGCCCATGTACATCGTGCTGGCCTACTTTGTCATTGTCGGCGCCAGCAATGCGGTCAACCTCACCGACGGCCTCGACGGCCTGGCAATCATGCCCACGGTGCTGGTGGGTGGCGCCCTGGGCATCCTGGCCTACCTGGTGGGCAACTTCCAGTTCGCCAATTACCTGCACATTCCCTTTATCCTCGGCACCGGCGAGCTGGTGGTGTTCTGTTCCGCCCTGGTGGGTGCCGGGCTGGGCTTTCTGTGGTTCAACACCTATCCCGCCCAGGTCTTTATGGGGGATGTGGGGGCGCTGGCCCTGGGGGCGGCCCTGGGGGTGGTGGCGGTTATCGTCCGCCACGAAATCGTGTTCTTTATCATGGGCGGCATCTTTGTCCTGGAGACCGTGTCGGTCATCCTTCAGGTGGCGTCCTTCAAGCTGCGGGGCAAGCGGATTTTTCGCATGGCCCCCATTCACCACCACTTTGAACTCAAGGGTTGGCCCGAGCCCAGGGTGATCGTCCGCTTCTGGATCATCACCCTGATGCTGGTGCTGTTTGGCCTGGCCACCCTGAAACTCCGTTGAGTGAGGACTCCAAAATACCCATGGCGAGCAACCTGATAGCAAGCAACAGACTGACCGTGGTGGTGGGCATTGGCGCCACCGGTCTGTCCGTGGCCCGCTTTCTGCAGCGCCGGGGTGAGGCCTTCGTGATGGTTGACACCAGGGTCGATCCCCCGGGGCTGGGCCAGCTCGCCAGGGACTTCCCCGATGTTCAGGTGGAGCTGGGGGAAATCAATGCCGCGACCCTGGCCAGCGCCTCCACCATCGTGGTCAGCCCCGGGCTGTCCCTGGAACACCCCGCCCTGCGTCAGGCCGCCCAGTTGGAGGTGGCCGTTGTCGGGGATATCCAGTTGTTCGCCGCGGAAGTACAGGCCCCGGTCATCGCCATCACCGGCTCCAACGGCAAGAGCACCGTCACCACCCTGGTGGGCAGGATGGCCGAAGAGGCGGGCCTCAAGGTGGCCGTGGGGGGTAATCTGGGCACGCCGGCCCTGGATCTGCTGGCTGACGACAACCAGCTGTATGTGGTGGAGCTGTCCAGCTTCCAGCTGGAACTGGTCAGCGCGCTGAGGGCCAGGGTCGCCACCGTACTCAATATCTCCGCCGACCATATGGATCGCTACCCGGGGATTGTCGAGTACCACAGGGCCAAGCACCGGATTTTTTCCGGCGTCCAGCAGGTGGTGGTCAACCGGGACGACCCCCTGACCCGGCCCCTGGTGCCGGCGTCTGTCAAGGTCTGGAGCTTTGGTTTGGACACGCCGGATTTCAACGGCTTTGGCGTTGCCGATCACCGCGGCGAGCCCTGGCTGCACTTCGAGCGGGAGCCCCTGCTGGCGGTGAAGGCGGTGGCCATCAAGGGCCGCCACAATATCGCCAACGCCCTTGCGGCCCTGGCTCTGGGCCACGCCGCCGACATTCCCATGGCGGCCATGGTGCGGGCCCTGAAGAGCTTCCGCGGACTGCCCCACCGCTGTGAATCCGTGGCCTGGATCAACGGGGTCAGCTGGATCGACGACTCCAAGGCCACCAATGTGGGGGCCGCGGTGGCGGCCATCGAGGGCCTGGCGGGGCCGCATCCGGACATCCTGTTGATTGCCGGCGGCCAGGGCAAGGGCCAGGATTTTTCCGGCCTCGGCCAGGCCGCGGCGGGGCGGGTAAAACTGGCCATTTTGCTTGGTGAGGACGCTGCTGCGCTGGCGGAAAAGCTGGCGCCGGTCACCGATGTCATTCACGCCACCTCCATGGTCAGCGCCGTCAGCGCCGCCGCCAGCGCCGCCCGGGAGGGGGACAAGGTGCTGCTGTCGCCGGCCTGTGCCAGCTTTGATATGTTCAGGAATTTTGAGGACCGTGGTTACCAGTTCGCCGCGGCGGTACGGGGGTTGGTATGACAGCGGTAGCCGCCCTGGCCCGGACCCCCTGGTGGCAGCGCCTGTTCCGCCCCCTGGGCCTGGACACCAGGTTGCTGTTGGCGGTGGTGGCCCTGGCCTCCATCGGCCTGGTGATGGTGGCCTCGGCCTCCATCAGCTACGCCGCCCACACCTACGACGACGCCTTTTTCTTTTTCAAGCGCCACCTGATTTATCTGGGGTTGGGGCTGGTGTTCGGCTTTGCCGTCTTCCAGCTGCCAGTGAGGGTGTGGTATCGCTACAGCAACCTGATTGTGGCCGGGTCGCTGCTGCTGCTGCTGCTGGTACTGATTCCCGGTATCGGCCGGGAGGTCAACGGCAGCCGCCGCTGGATCAGCCTCGGCATCCTCAACTTGCAGGTGGCGGAAGTGGCCAAGCTGGCCGCCATTATCTATATCGCCGCCTACCTGCAGCGCCACCAGTTTGCCATCAAGGCGGTGTGGCACACCTTCCTGCGGCCGCTGATGTTCATCATCGCCATGGTGGCCCTGTTGTTGGCACAACCGGATTTTGGCAGCGCCGTGGTGATCCTGGGCACGGTGATGGGGCTGTTTTTTCTGGGCGGGGTGCGGCTGTGGGTGTTTGGCGGCCTGCTGGGGGCCGCCGTTGGATCACTGGCCCTGCTCGCCGTGTCATCCCCCTACCGCATGAAGCGCCTGGTGTCCTTTCTCGATCCCTGGTCGGACCAGTTCAACAGCGGCTACCAGCTGGTGCAGTCCCTGATTGCCTTCGGCCGCGGCGAGTGGTTTGGGGTGGGCCTGGGCAACAGCGTGCAAAAGCTCTTTTACCTGCCGGAGGCCCACACGGATTTTGTCTTCGCGATCTTTGCCGAGGAGATGGGCCTGTTTGGGGTGGTGCTGGTGATCGGGCTGCTGGTCTTCCTGGTCCTGCGGATCTTCGCAATCGCCCGCCTAGCGGTACATCGACAGGACTGGTTTGCCGCCTACGCGGTGTTTGGCATCGGCATTCTTTTTGCCGGTCAGGCCTTTATCAATATTGGCGTCACCTCGGGCCTGTTGCCCACCAAGGGCCTGACCCTGCCCTTTGTCAGTTACGGCGGCAGCAGCCTGTTGATCAGTTCGGTGATGATCGCCCTGGTGCTGCGCATCGGCAGCGAAATGGACGAGGCGGCGTGGTCCGCCAGGAGGGCGCAGGATGTCTAGCCCGAAAAAGGTCCTGATTATGGCCGGCGGCACCGGCGGCCATGTGTTTCCGGCTCTGGCGGTGGCGGCGGAGTTGCGCAGCCGCGGGGTGACCCTGGACTGGCTGGGCACCAGCGCCGGGATCGAGGCGGAGCTGGTGCCTGCCAACGGCATCCCCCTCCACGTCATCGCTGTCCAGGGGGTCAGGGGCAAGAGCCTGGCTACCCGTTTGTTGGCGCCGGTCAAGATTGTGCGGGCGGTGCTCCAGGCCCTGGCCAAGGTTCGCGCGTTGGCGCCGGATGCAGTGATCGGCCTCGGTGGCTATGCCTCCGGCCCCGGCGGACTGGCGGCGCGGCTGCTGGGGATTCCCCTGGTGATCCACGAGCAGAATGCGGTGGCGGGGACCACCAACCGCATCCTGTCGCGGATTGCCGCCCGGGTGTTGCAGGGGTTTCCCGGCGCCTTCCCCGCCGGTGAGGTGACCGGCAATCCGGTGCGCGCCGACATCGCCAGCCTGCCGAGCCCCGAGGCCCGGGACGTCGGCGGCCACCGGCCCCTGCGCCTGCTGGTGCTGGGGGGCAGCCTGGGGGCCCAGGCCATCAACGAGATGGTGCCCGGGGCGCTGGCGCTGCTGGCCGACCCCGCCGTTGTCGAGGTCCGCCACCAGTGCGGTCGCCGCCACGGGGAGACCACCGGGGCCGCCTACCGGGAGGCAGGGGTCGCGGCCGCCATCGAGCCCTTTATCGGCGATATGGCCGAGGCCTACGGCTGGGCGGACTTTGTGGTCTGCCGCGCGGGGGCCCTCACCGTCTCCGAACTGGCGGCGGCGGGGGTGGGTGCCCTGCTGATTCCCTTTCCCGCGGCTATCGACGACCACCAGACCCGCAACGGCGAATGGCTGGTGGCCGGCGGCGCGGCCCTGCTGATCCAGCAGCGGGACCTGACTCCCCAGCGCCTGGCGGAACTGTTGGCCGAGCTGGCGGAGCATCCCGCCAAAATGACAGAGATGGCGGTCAATGCCCGCGCCCTGGCCATCGGCGACGCCGGCCGCCGGGTCGCCGACGTCTGCCTGGAGGTAATGCGATGACCACCATTTACCAGGTTCCGGAAATGCGCCGTATCCGCCGTATCCACTTTATCGGCATCGGCGGTGCCGGTATGTGTGGCATCGCAGAAGTGCTGCTCAACCAGGGCTATGAGATTTCCGGCTCCGATATTCAGCAAAACACCAACACCCAGCGCCTGGGGGCCATGGGTGCCGCCATCTTCATTGGTCACCGCGAGAGCAATGTGGCGGGCGCCAGTGTAGTGGTCCAGTCCTCCGCCGTGGTGGCGGAGAATGTGGAGGTGCTCGCCGCCCGGGCACAGCGCATCCCCGTGGTCCAGCGCGCCCAGATGCTGGCGGAGCTGATGCGCTACCGCCACGGCATCGCGGTGGCCGGCACCCACGGCAAGACCACCACCACCAGTTTGATCACCGCCATTCTCGCCGAAAGTGGCCTGGCCCCCACCTTTGTGGTGGGGGGCCGGGTCAACAGCGCCGGCACCAATGCCGCCCTGGGGGAGAGCCGCTACCTGGTGGCAGAGGCGGACGAGAGCGATGCCTCCTTCCTTCACCTGCAACCCATGGTGTCGGTGGTGACCAATATCGATGCCGACCATATGGCCACCTACGGCTTCGACTTTTCCCGCCTGACCGGCACCTTCGTCGAGTTTCTTCACAACCTGCCGTTTTACGGTCTCGCGGTGCTCTGTATCGACGACGACAATGTGCGGGCGATCATTCCCGCCGTGTCCCGCCCCATTCTCAGCTATGGCTTCAGCGACGATGCCGACTTCCGCATCGAGGGCATTGCCCTCAAGGAGAGAAGTTCCAGCTTTGTTGTTCACCGTCCCGAGGGTCTGCCTCCGCTGGCGGTCAAACTCAATATTCCCGGGGTTCACAACGCCCTCAACGCCGCCGCCGCCATCGCCGTGTGCAGCGATGAAAAGGTGGCCGATGCCGCCATCGTCAGGGGGCTGGAGGGCTTTCAGGGGGTTGGCCGCCGCTTTGAGATCCACGGTGACTTCCAGGTTCCCGGGGGTACCGCCATGTTGGTGGACGACTACGGCCATCACCCCACCGAGGTTGCCGCCACCATCCGCGCAGTGCGCGATGGCTGGCCGGACCGCCGCCTGGTGATGATCTTCCAGCCCCACAGATACAGTCGCACCCGGGATCTGTACGAGGATTTTGTCCAGGTGCTGTCGGGCTGTGACGTGCTCGTGGTCAACGAGGTCTATCCGGCGGGGGAAGAGGAGATTCCCGGCGCCACCAGCAGGCAGCTGTGCGGCAGCATCCGCACCCGGGGCAGGGTGGATCCGGTGTACGCCCAGACCATAGAGGAAATTCCCGACATCGTGCGGGACCTGGTGCGGGGCGGCGATATCGTCATCACCCAGGGCGCGGGCAGTGTCGGCCGACTGGTGAAGTTGCTGGTGGACAGA